>JANXUW010000070.1 GCA_025351985.1 Pseudolysobacter sp. | reverse complement strand
CTCGGTTCGCTGTACGTCAACGACTTCAACCGTTTCGGCCGCACTTATCAGGTCAACGTTTCGGCTGAGCCGAGCTTCCGCCACGAACCGGAAGATATCCTGCGTTTGAAAACGCGCAACGCCAACGGCGACGTCGTGCCGCTGGGTTCATTCGTCACCGTGCGCCAGAGTGTCGGCCCGGATCGCGTGATGCATTACAACGGTCATCCGACCGCCGAAATCAATGGCGGCCCGGCACCGGGTTACAGCTCCGGCCAGGCGCAATCGGCGATCGAAAAACTCGTCGCTGCCACGCTGCCGAACGGCATGACCTACGAATGGACCGAGCTCACGTATCAGCAGATTATTTCCGGCAATACCTCGATGCTGGTATTCCCGCTGTGTGTGCTGCTGGTGTTCCTGGTGCTCGCCTCGTTGTACGAAAGCCTGACCTTGCCGCTGGCGGTGATTTTGATCGTGCCGATGGTGCTGCTGTCGGCGATCACCGGCGTGTGGTTGTCGGGCGGCGACAACAACATCTTCACCCAGATCGGCTTGATCGTGCTGGTCGGACTCGCGTGCAAGAACGCGATCCTTATCGTCGAGTTTGCGCGCGAAGCCGAGATCGACGGCATGGATCGTGTGCAGGCCGTACTCGAAGCAGCGCGCCTGCGCCTGCGCCCGATCCTCATGACCTCGTTCGCTTTCATCATGGGTGTCGTGCCGCTGTTGTTGTCGCAGGGCGCCGGTGCGGAGATGCGTCACGCGATGGGCGTGACGGTGTTCGCCGGCATGCTCGGCGTGACCTTCTTCGGCCTCGCGTTCACGCCGCTGTTCTACGTTCTGATCCGCGGCTGGAGCCAGCGCAACGCCGCACGCCGTGCCGAACACAAGGCGCACACAGCTACGCCGAGCCTGGAGCTGCATTCATGAAAATGTCGATCCGTTTCAGCGCGCTGTTTGTCGCTTTGGTGTTGGCCGGTTGCGCCAGCGTCGGGCCGAATTACCAGGCACCGTCGCCCGCACCGGTCACCTTGCTCGGTATCGACAAGGCGCAAGAAAACATGGCCGATTTCCAGGCCGCGTGGTGGAAACAATTCAACGATCCAATACTCGATGCCTTGATCCAGCGCGCTGCAAAAAACAGCCCCGACCTGCACATCGCGATGGCGCACCTGGCCGAATCGCGCGCGTTGCTCGGCGGTGCGAAGTCGGCGCAGGTTCCCGATATCGAAACGCAGCTCGGTTACACACGCAGTCGCGAACAGCAGCCCGGCTTCACCACGCAGCGCACCACGATCACGAGTTATCAGACGGGTTTTGATGCGTCGTGGGAGCTCGATATATTCGGCGGCGTGCGCCGTTCGGTCGAGGCGGCGGATGCCGATCTCGGCGCGAGTGACGCATCGCTGCAGGATGTGCAAGTGAGTTTGTTCGCCGAAGTCGCGCGCAATTATTTCGACCTGCGCGGTACGCAATTGCGCCTGGATGTCGCGCGTCGCGATATCGAAAATCAGCAAAACACCTTGCGCCTGATACGTGCACAAGCCGAAGTCGGCACGGGTTCAGAGCAGGATGTCGCGAGCGCATCGGCACGCCTTAGCGCGGTCGAGGCGCAGCTGCCGAGCCTGCAGACGCAAGCGCATGCGCAAGAATTTTGTTTGGCGGTATTGCTCGGCGAACGTCCGGGGCAACTCGATATCGATTTGTCGCCGCAGAGTTTCCATGCGAACGATACGACGATTGCGCTCGGCGGCGCCGATGCCGTGCTCGCACGCCGACCGGATGTGCGCATCGCGGAGCGCCGTCTCGCTGCGGCAACGGCGCGCATCGGCGTGGCGCGGGCGGATTATTTTCCGCATATCTCGCTCGGCGGTTTTATCGGATTTCTCGCTGGCCACGCCGGTGATTTCGGCGATGCATCATCACGCGCGTGGTCGATCGCACCGAGCATCAGCTGGTCGGGCTTGAACGTGCAGAAAGTGCGCTCGAACGTGCAGGCGAACGAGGCGCGCGCCGATGCGGCACAGGCGAATTACCAGCGCACCGTGTTGCAGGCGATCGAAGATGTCGACAACGGCGTTGTCGCATTCAACATGCAACGCGAGCGCGTCGGAAAACTCATCGCGCAGGAAAAACAAAGTCGCCGCGCCGCCGATCTGGCGCGTATCCGTTATCGCGAAGGCGCGACCGATTTCCTGCCGCTGCTCGATGCCGAACGCACCCAGCTCGCTGCCGAAGACGAGCTCGTTGTCGCGCAAGCCGCGATCAATACACGCGCGGTGGCGTTGTACAAGGCGTTCGGCGGCGGTTGGCAAGCGTGCGCGACCGAAGCCTGCACCGATCTGGCCGATGCAAAATGATACCGCGCGCCTCGAACGAAGCGTCCGCCGCCGCGCTGCTCGACGAATACGTCGCGAGTCTGATGCCGCTGCGCCAACGCGTGGCGCTGGTCAGTGGCGCGAATCGCGGCATCGGTTTCGAGACCGCGAAACAACTCGGCGCACAAGGCATGACCGTGTTGCTCGGCGCGCGCGATCTCGCGGCCGGCGAAAAAGCCGCGCGCGAATTGCGCCGCAGCGGCGCGGAAGTTCTGGCGGTGCAACTGGATGTCACATCGCATGCGCAGGTCGATGCGCTGAAGTCGCACATCGACAGCGAATACCGCCGCCTCGATGTGCTGATCAACAACGCTGGCGGTTTCTACGATCCGGCCAGCCGCGCATCGACAATGGACATCAATATTGCGCGCGACGTGCTCGACACCAACCTGATGGGCGCGTGGCGGCTCAGCGAAATGGCCGTGCCACTGATGCGCCGGCACGGCTACGGCCGCATCGTCAACGTCTCCAGCGGCTGCGGATCGATGATGTGCGAGGGGCCGGAAAGCCCGGCGTATCGCGTCTCGAAAGCGGCACTGAATGCACTCACGCGCGCGTTCGCCGCCGAGCTGATCGGCAGCGGAATCCTGGTCAACGCGGTGTGCCCGGGCTGGGTGGCAACACGCCTCGGCGGACGCGGCGGACGCGCCGTCAGCGAAGGCGCGGCGGGCATCGTCTGGGCGGCATCAATCGGCGAACCCGCGCCGAGCGGACAATTTTTTCGCGATGGTCAATCGATCGCGTGGTGACTCGCGATCGATTGACCAGCCGCAATCGACAACCCGTTACGCGGCTCGTTACTGAAAACCGTGGCGGAAAATTCGGTCCGGCAATGGCCCAAAATCGTTACTGAAGCGCTGGAACAAAATATAGCCCCGATTCGGATCACTGGCGATGTGGTATGTACCGGTGAATAACGGTCGGCCGCGCGCATCCAGGCCCAGATGCGCCGCCGCATTCGGGCCATCATCGCCAATACCGCTACTGCCGATGAAGCAAAACCCGCTGTTGCCGGTCAGGCAATTGCCGTAACTATTGTCGAATGCGAGTGTCGAGGTGAAGGCTTGCAGCATAAAATAGTTCGGCCCCGGGCCGCTGTCGCCGGCAGCGATCACGCGGGTGCCTGGTCCATCGGCAAAACGCACGCTGGAAAAACGGCCGTTCGCGCCCAATCCCGGCTCCAGCGTTTCGGCGGTCTGCGTACCCGAGGTATCAAAACGCGCCACGGCTGCCTTCCTTACCGAGCCGTCATCGCTGTAGGTGGTGCCTGCAATCACGATATCGCCGTTGGCCGCAATATCGATACCCAGCACCTCATCCGAATGCGCGGTCAAGCTGCCAAAATAATAGACGCGCTTGCCGTTGTTGATCGCGCTGTAACCTGCGTTGAGATTGCAGGAGGTATTGCAAAATGTCGTATCCGCAGAACCGTTTGCATTCAGTTGCACCAACACCGCTCGAGTGCGCGAGATCGCGCTGTCGTAAGCGATGCCGCCGACGATAATCTTGCCGTTGTTGGCAATCGCGACCGCATTGGCTTGATCGATACGCAGCGACGTACCGAGGTCGAAAAACGCCGTAGTCATGCCGTCACTGCTGAAGCTGCTATCCAGGCTGCCATCGCTACCGCGCAATCGAGCAATGGCGAAATCGTAGTCACCGGCCGCGGCGCGCTGGGCCGATCCCACCACCACGATATTGTCATCGGCATCGATCGCCAGCGCTTGCGGCACGTCGTTGTTGTTTTGGCCTAAACCGAAGTTCACGGTGGTATGACCATTGCCGGCAAAGCTCAAGTCGTCGCTACCATCTCCCAGAAATCGCGCGATGGCAAAGTCGCTGCCATTGCTTCCCGGACCAGCAACGCTGCCAATCACGACGATACGACCGCGGCTGTCAGCCGCCGCCGCGATGACGGAAGTCCATCCCAGCGATCTTACGGTGAACGGATTGGCCGGACTCGCACACGTCACATCCTGGCGATAAATCCCTATGCAGGCCGCACTACCACATACGCCTGACTGGTTATCCGACTGGTAGATCAAATTGAGATTGCCATTTGGCATGCTCAACCAGGCAACCGCCTGGAAGTTGACCAAGCCGCTAAGCGTACCTTTGCACTGAGGATGTTCCGCCGCTTGAGCGATAAGCCACGGCGACAAAA
>JANXUW010000058.1 GCA_025351985.1 Pseudolysobacter sp. | reverse complement strand
ATTTGTCGGATGATCGCGGCGAGCTGCTGATCGAGATCGGCGTCTGCCAGGTTCTGCCAGCGAATATGTCCGCCCGCAAAATGCCGCCCCGGACCATCAATCACGCGCCGCCAGACTTTCGATGGCGCATGATTCCACGGATACAAATCCAGCTTGCCACTTTCCAGCGCGGGCAGATTGCCGCCTTTCAGATCCGGCCGCACCAAGTCGTCGCTGCACACGCCGAGCGTGATGATCTTCGCGACGTTCGGCAGTTTCAGCGCCTGGTTGATCCACGATCCACAATGCCAGCGCGGCGCGAGACGCACCCAGTCCGGGTGATTGTCGAAGTGGATCACAGTGAACGGTTGACGCGCCCGCGCCATCAGCAACGCGGCGAGATGGTGGAAATCACCGGAGCCGATCAAGGTGATGCCAGGCCCCGGCAAATCGCCGGCATCGTTCAAGCGCTGGCGCAGCGCGGCGATGGTTTTTGCGCGACTCCACAAGCGCAGTCGCGGCCCGAGATCGCGTAGATCGAGCGTGCGCACGGAATCCCACGGCGCGGCATCGCGCAGCGAGGTTTGCGCGGTGAGTGAATCATCGAGGTTGAGGAGTTGCAGGTGCATCTGCAGTATTGTCGCGTTTAGGGCCGGCGAACGCGAACGCCCGCAAAACAATCGACTGTCGTATCTCGTTATAACAGAAAGTACAGCAACGCATTCCCGTGCGCGCGATTCGTAAATTCCAATGCATCGTGACTGCACGCGGCAAAATTGTTAGAATGACAGCTGTGGGGGGCGAAATTCGGCTCCATGCCGTGTGAGTCGCCGGCTTTAAGCCCGCGAGTCCTATACCTCCCACGCTTTATTCCGTCGCCCCTTGATTGCCGAAGGCCAAGGGGCGATTTTTGTTGTAGACCACGCCCTTGCGTCCGTCGGCAACCGCGTCCATGTCGTCGATCTCGACGACCTTGTTCCAGACCAGTTCGGCATAGCGGCCATCGCCGCGCTCATAATGCCGCTGCAAGGCCCACAGAAAATAATCCACCGCCTGCAGGCCCGCATGCTCTTTCGGGATGCTGGCGACGATATCGATGCTGTCCGAGCGACGGCTGCCGTATTCCAGCTCGAAGCGCGTCTCAGCGCGTTCGATAGCAGTACGAAACGCCTGAGTTCGTGTCTTGTTGCCGCGTTTGGCGAAGACAATGCGCAACTCGTCGGCGAAGGAATGGTAGCGGCGGAACACTTCCTCGACCAGCGCATCGTAGAGCTCATCGCCCTTGTAGCGGTAGCCGGCTTCGAGCTGGTTTTTCTGCTTGACGTAATCCAGCAAGGCCGACTTGCTGCGCACGGCGGCGTAGAAGCGTAGGTCGTGGTTCAACAGCACGCGGAAGACTTCGCGGCGCACTTCGGCGACATCATCCTTCGCGTGAAAAGCGACAGCGGTTTTTCGCCGCTCCGACTGCATCGAAGGAATGCGCCTGAAGTACGGATCGGCCAGGAGCTGCGCCCGTAACGCATTCAGTTCCTTCTGCAATGCCGACGGATCGGCTACGTCGAGCTTGCCGACGATGAAGAATTTCGAGCAGCCGTCCTGCCCGACGAGGATGCGGCCCTTGCTGTCGAACAAAGCCGGATCGCCGGCTTCGTCGACGAAGAAGTGCAGCCGGCTGATGTCATCTTCCGTCGTCATGACGCACAGTCTCGCATACCGCTTCAGCCGGCGCGGTGGATGCGGCTGCCGTCCTTATCGAGCCGGTTGTCGCGCAGCAAGCCATTGATCAGCGAGGCGGCGACTTCCTCGATTTTCGAGCCGGTGCGGTGGAAGCCGAGCCGACGTGCGAAGGCGAGGACAGCGGCCTCGCGTTCCTGCCAGTTGCGGCCATCGAGCGCGGCGAGGAATTGTTCCTTGAGGCCGTCGCGGTCATCGGCTTCGTATTGCTCGATACCGCGATAGCGCAGACGCAGGCCATCGCCGTCGTTGGCGAGGATGCCGCGCCGCACGGCGGTGCGCAGCGCATTGTCGAGTGCCTCGCGGATGCGCGCGCCGGTGCGCGCGTAGCCAGCCGCATGGCTGCCTGCGTGGTTCGCGCCGAAGGTGTTGCGACACACGGTAGCGACCGAGCTGCGTCGGCGCGGGGTTCCTGATTGGGAGGCATCCGGCATGCTCGGACATCGCAAAGGCACAACGGAGATTTACGCCTAGTTCGATCCTGCGTATCTCGGCAAGGCGCGCAAGGCACTTGATACGTGTATCAGAGACCTCGCTAAAGACGTTCCGCGCTTGCGCGGGGTCAGTGCGGGGTCAGTCACCGTTTCGGAGAAGTCAGCAAGAAGTCGTGAAACCGTTGCTGCGTATCGCTTAAAGGTGGTGGGCGGTACAGGGATCGAACCTGTGACCCCTACCATGTCAAGGTAGTGCTCTACCGCTGAGCTAACCGCCCGTTTGGGGCGCGGACAATAACACAGGGATGGGCGCGCACTCAACCGGATTCGTCGCGCGCATCGAATTTTTATCGCGCAACGCGGTGAGCGCGATCGCGACTCGCTGGTTCTGCGAACGCGCGCCAACGAATCGGCCCACAGATTTTCTGTCGCGAATGCAGCGGCGCAACTACAATGCGCGCCATGCAATTCGACTCCTTCACCTTCCTGGGTTTTTTCGCGCTCGTGCTCGCGATCTACAACGCTATTCCGGCGTGGAGCGCGCGCAAGTGGTTTTTGTTGCTGGCGAGTTACATTTTTTACGCGGCGTGGAATCCGCCGTTTCTGCTGCTGCTGATCGCTTCCACCACACTCGACTGGTGGATCGCGCAACGTATCGATGCCGCGACTGACACCCGACGACGAAAGGCGTGGATCGTGGCAACCTTGCTGGTCAATCTGAGCGTGCTCGGTTATTTCAAATACAGCCGATTCCTGCTGGATAATTTCGCTGCGTTGCTCGGCACGCTCGGTGTGCATTACGTGCCGGCGCCATTCGATATCGTGTTGCCGATCGGCATCTCGTTCTATACGTTTCATTCGTTGTCGTATTGCCTGGATATCTATCGCGGCAAATTCGCGCCGACGCGCAGCTGGCACGACTACGCGCTGTATGTCGGATTTTTTCCGCAACTGGTGGCCGGTCCGATCGTGCGTTTCACCCAGATGCGCGCGCAGATCGAAACGCCGCGCCGCACTACCGCGGCCGGCCTCGGCCTCGGTCTGACCTTGCTCACGCTCGGCCTGTTCGAAAAAATCGTGCTCGCCGACAGCATTTTTGCGCCGGTCGCCGATGCGTTGTTCAACAAGCCGCAAGCCGCCGGCAGTGCGCTCGCCTGGTCGGGAACACTCGCCTTCACCGGGCAGATTTTCTGCGACTTCGCCGGCTATTCGAGTTGCGCGCTCGGCGCCGCACTCGCGCTCGGCTTCACGTTGCCGATCAACTTCCGCAATCCGTATGCGGCGATCGGTTTCTCGGATTTCTGGCGCCGCTGGCATATCTCGCTGTCGAGCTGGCTGCGCGATTATCTGTACATCGGTTTCGGCGGCAATCGCCACGGCGCATGGCGCACCTATGTCAATCTGATGCTGACGATGCTGATCGGCGGACTGTGGCACGGCGCGGCGTGGACGTTCGTGGTCTGGGGCGGCTTGCACGGCGTTTATCTGTGCATCGAACGACTCATTCGCGAACAGCTTGCGACGGCGCGCTGGCAGCAAAATGCGATCGTGCGGTTCGGTTACGGTTTGCTCACGTTGCTCGGCGTGATGTTCGCGTGGATCTGGTTTCGCGCGAGTGATTTTTCTTCGGCCTGGCTCATCCAGAGCAAGTTATTCGAGCTTTCCACATTACGCGCCGGCATCGCCGCATCGGGCAGCGATCAACGTATCGCCGTCATCACATTGCTCGCGCTGATCGCGGTGCACTGGTTGTTTCGCGAACGCGATATCAAGCAAGTGTTCACGCGTTTGCATCCGCTGCTGCTGGGTCTGCTGCTCGCGATCATGCTGAGTTTGATCGTGCTTTCGCCGGGAGAGAATCATGCTTTCATCTACTTCCAGTTCTGATTCCGCCAGCGCGGAATCCGGCGGCGGCAAACCTTGGCTGATCGCGTGGCTGATCGCGCTGTGCCTGGTCGCGGTGACTCTCGGTGCGGTCGAATATCGCTGGCGCGGCCGCGATTATCGCCCGACCATTCTCGATTCCACCTTGCTTTGGTCGGTGCAGCGCGACCGAGTGTATGCGCAATCACAAACGCCGCTGCTGTTGCTCGGCGCGTCGCGCATCGCGTTCGGTGTCGACATGAATGTCATGCGCGAATTGTTGCCGCGTTATCTGCCGATCATGCTCGCGGTAAATGCGCATTACCCGCTCGCCACGCTGCGCGATCTGGCCGAGGATGAAAATTTCCATGGCGTTATTTTGTGCGATGTCGATAGCGTCGGCCTGCTGCGCGAATACAACGAAATGCAACGCGAATATGTGCAATATTTTCATCGGCAGTGGACGCCGAGCTGGCATGCACATCGACTGCTGCTGAATGTCTGGCAGGCACATGCATTGATCGCCGACCCGGCTTTCAGCTTTGTCGCGAGTGCGCGGCGCTGGTTGGACGGCGCGGGCGAACCGTTCCACAACTACATCCATTTTCATGCTGATCGCAACGGTGATCTGGATTTTTCGCGCACCGATGCTGAAGCCATCAAACATCATTTCGCTGACAACCTTAAAGGCAATATTGCCGGCATGCCAAAACGCACGGCGGATGAATGGCTGTCGGATCTCGCGCCGGTCAGCGCTTGGGCAAAACGTATCAACGCACGCGGTGGTCGTGTGATATTTTTCCAAAGTCCGACTCACGGCCTGGAACGCAGTACCGTTGATCGTTTGATGCCGCCGGAGTTGTACTGGAATCGTTTCGCCGCCACCGTTGCAAACTCGCTGGATGCCGTCCTCGAACCGAGCCTCAACGCATTTCCACTACCCGACGATTCGCATCTCGACTATCACGACAAACCCGCCTACACGCGCGCACTGATCGATGTGCTGGTCGCACACGGCTGGCTGCAACGCTGATATCCATTCGCGCTGCGTAAACTCGATGCGGCCGAGAGCGATGCCGCTACGAAACCAGGCTCAAGGTTTTCACGCGTTTGATCTCGTCGCGCACCTGCGCGGCCTGCTCGAAATTCAAATCCTGCGCGTGCTTGTACATCTGCGCTTCGAGCTTTTTCAACTTGGCCGACAACTGCGTCGGCGACAGACCGCTGTAGTCGATTTCTTCTTCCGCCACGCGACGCGCTTCCGCCGCTGCACGGCCACGCGAGCCGCGCGATTTCAGCGCTTCCGGTTCGGCACGTGCGCCTTCCATGATGTCGGAAACTTTCTTGATAATGGTTTCCGGCGTGATGCCGTGTTCGAGGTTGTGCTCGACTTGTTTCTGCCGGCGCCGATCAGTTTCGGCGATCGCGATCTGCATCGAATTGGTGATGCGATCCGCGTACAGAATCGCCTTGCCGCGCACGTTGCGCGCGGCGCGGCCGATGGTCTGGATCAGCGAACCGG
>JANXUW010000051.1 GCA_025351985.1 Pseudolysobacter sp. | reverse complement strand
TGGAAGATGGGCCGCCTTGGAGATTTGTGTAACCTCAAGCGCGGACACGACTTGCCCACAGACATGCGAACCGCAGGAGTCATCCCTGTTATTTCCTCGTCAGGTGTTTCTGGGACTCACATTGAAACAAAGGTGCGCGGTCCCGGCGTTGTGACTGGACGATATGGAACTATCGGAAAGGTCTTCTATGTGGAAACAGACTATTGGCCGCTCAACACCACTCTTTATGTCGAGGATTTCAAAGCAAATCCGCCGCGTTTTATTTTTCATGCCTTGGGTGAAGTGAATTATTCGAATTACAACGACAAGGCGGCTGTGCCGGGCGTTAATCGGAATCATCTCCACGAAGAACCTGTGGTGCTCTCGCCGCCAGAATTACGCGATGCTTTCGCTCGTGCCGTAGCCCCGCTTTGGTCGCAACATATTGCCAATCTTCATCAGTCCCAAACCCTCGCCACCCTGCGTGACACGCTGTTGCCAAAACTGCTAAGCGGCGAGTTGAGCGTGGCGTCGCTCGAATCCAGCATCGCCGCCAGCGTATGAGCGATCAGGCGTTGTCGCCGTCCGAAATCATCCTCTGCCAGACCGAGGATGGTCGCCCGCGCAACAACCGCTGCGGCGGGCATCCCACCAAACGCGTCATGAACGCCGAGCGATGGACAGGATTCCCGATATGAAAAAGACCAATTCCCCGGCGCTCGAACCTATCCTGGTTTATCAGACAGAAGACGGGCTCATTCGTGTGGATGTGCGCGTCGAGGCGAGCACGGTCTGGCTCAATCAGGCGCAGCTGGCCGAGCTGTTCGATACCAGCAAGCAGAATATTGGCCAGCATGTGCGCAATGTCTTCGCCGAGCGCGAGCTTGTGGAGGGCGCAGTAGTAAAGGATTTCTTTACTACTGCCGCAGACGGCAAGCAATACAACACGCGGCATTACAATCTGGATGTCATTATTTCAGTGGGCTATCGCGTGAAATCTCTGCGTGGCACACAGTTCCGCATCTGGGCGACCAGGCTGCTGAACGAATATCTGCTCAAGGGTTTTGCGCTGGATGACAAGCGACTGAAAGCGTCCAGTTATCTCGACCGCTATTTCGATGAACTGGTCGAGCGCATCCGGGATATTCGCACCTCGGAACGACAGTTTTATCGCAAAGTGGCGGACATCTATGCCACCAGCATTGATTACGATCCCGCGAGCGATCACACCGGGTCGTTTTACGCCACGGTGCAAAACAAATTTCATTACGCCATTACCGGCCACACGGCGGCAGAAATAATTGCGCAGCGGGCGGATGCCCGCCAGCCGAACATGGGTTTGACCAACTGGCCGGGCGAGCGGGTTCTGTCCCGCGATGTGACCGTGGCGAAGAATTATCTGAATGAAGATGAGCTGCGTCAGCTCAACCGCACGGTTGAGCAATATCTTATTTTTGCCGAAGGACAAGCGCAGCGCCGTATCGCGATGAAGATGAGGGAATGGATCGACAAGCTCCATGGTTTTCTCACGTTGAATGATCGCGAGATCCTGCAAAACGCGGGTAAGATCAGCAAGGAACTCGCAGACGAACGTGCGCTGTTGGAGTACGAAAAATTCCGCGCAGAGCATCAACTGACGGTGGCGCATGAAAGTGACTTTGATCGCGCTGTGAAGCAAATTGCGCCAAAGTCTGGGGTTTCTCGTAGTCCTCGCCGGAAAAAATAATGGCCTTTTTATCCGAAGCCGCGATCGAACACGCCTTGCTGGAGCAACTGCGCGAGCTTGGCTACAACATCGAGCAAGAAGAAAACATCGGTCCCGATGGACATCATCCTGAGCGCGAAAGCCACGATGAAGTGATCCTGAAAAAGCGCTTCGAGAAAACCGTCGCATTGCTCAATCCGCACCTGCCAGCGCAAGCGCGGCAGGATGCGATACGCAAAGTCATGCAGTTCGAGTTGCCCGCGCTGCTGGAAGAAAACCGGCGTATCCACAAGCTGATGACCGAAGGCGTGGATGTCGAGTATTACGCCGATGACGGCATGCTGACGGCCAGCAAGGTGACACTGATCGATTTCGACCGGCCCGAGCGTAACGACTGGTTGGCCGTGAGCCAGTTCGTGGTGATCGCCGGGCAGTCCAGCCGCCGCCCGGACGTGGTGGTGTTCATCAACGGATTGCCATTGGCGGTGATCGAACTCAAGGCGCCCGGCAGCGGCAGCGCTACCCTGGTTGGCGCGTTCAATCAGCTGCAAACCTACAAAAAACAGATCCCGGCGCTGTTCAATACCAATGCGTTGCTGGTGACTTCCGACGGCATCACCGCGCGCGTGGGGTCGCTGTCGGCGGATCTGGAAAGGTTCATGCCGTGGCGCACCACCGATGGCCGCGATATTGCGCCGAAAGGTGCGCCGGAGCTCTCGACCTTGATCGAAGGCATCTTCGCGCCGCGTCGATTGCTCGATCTGTTGCGCGACTTTACCGTGTTCGCCGAAACGCATTCGGGGCTGGCAAAAATCATCGCCGGTTATCATCAGTTTCATGCGGTGATGCGCGCGGTCGAATCGACGATTCGTGCCTCGGGCCAAGCGCTGCGCGTGCGCGAAGATCCGGCCGATCACGGATTTGCCAGCGTCAAAACGCAGCTCAAAGGCGACCGCCGCGCCGGTGTGATCTGGCATACGCAAGGCTCGGGCAAAAGTCTGCTGATGGCGTTTTATGCCGGGCAACTCATCAAGCATCCGCTGATGGAAAATCCGACACTGGTAGTGCTGACCGATCGCAACGATCTCGATCAGCAATTGTTCGCTACGTTCTCGATGTGTCGTGATCTGATTCGGCAAACACCGGTGCAAGCCGACAGCCGCGAAGACTTGCAGAAGCTGTTGGCACGCGCGTCGGGCGGGGTGATTTTTACCACCTTGCAAAAGTTCGGCGAGATTCCACACGCGCTGACCGAGCGGCGCAATGTGGTGGTGATCGCTGACGAGGCGCATCGCAGCCAATATGGTTTTCGCGCAAAAGTGGATGCCAAAACCGGAGCGATTTCTTATGGTTTTGCCAAGTATCTGCGCGATGCGTTGCCGAATGCATCGTTCATCGGTTTCACCGGTACACCAATCGAAGCCGACGACGTAAACACGCCGGCGGTGTTCGGCAATTACATCGACGTCTACGACATCAGCCGCGCCGTGGAAGATGGCGCGACGGTGCCGATCTACTACGAATCGCGGCTCGCGCGCATTGAGCTGGACGAAGATGAAAAGCCGAAGATCGATGCCGACGTAAATGCGCTCACCGAGGACGATTCGGAAGTCGAGCAGGAACGCTTCAAGCAAAAGTGGTCGACCGTGGAAGCCTTGGTCGGCAGCGATAAACGCATGGCGCTGGTGGCGCGGGATATGGTCACGCATTTCGAGGATCGCATCGCCGCGCTCGAAGGCAAGGCGATGGTGGTTTGCATGAGTCGCCGCATCTGCGTGAAGTTGTACGACGAAATCATCAAACTGCGGCCGGACTGGCACAGCACCGATGACAACGCGGGATCAGTGAAGATCGTGATGACCGGCGCGGCCAGCGACCGCGCTGAATGGCAGCCGCATATCGGCAACAAGACTCGTCGCGACCTGCTCGCCAAGCGTGCGCGTGATCCGAAAGATCCGCTCAAGCTGGTGCTGGTGCGCGACATGTGGCTGACCGGTTTTGATGCACCGTGCATGCACACTATGTACGTGGACAAGCCGATGCGTGGACACGGTTTGATGCAGGCTATTGCGCGCGTGAACCGCGTGTTCCGTGACAAACCGGCGGGCTTGATTGTCGACTACATCGGCATCGCGCAGAATCTGAAATCGGCGCTGCAGCAATACTCGAAGAACGACCAGGAAAACACCGGCATCGATGAAGCCCAGGCGATTGCGCTGCTGCTGGAAAAGTACGAAGTGGTGCGCGACATGTACCACGGTTTTGATTACCGCACGGCAATGTGCGGCATGCCGCATCAGCGCCTGATTATGATGGCCGGTGCGATTGAATGGATCCTCGATCTGCAACAAAGATTGTCGGCGCAGGAAAAAACCAAGGAAGGAAAAAAGAACGCGCATCGACGTTATCAGGATGCGGTGCTGTCACTTTCCAAGGCGTTCTCGCTGGCATCGGCGTCGGATCAGGCGCGGAACATTCGCGAGGAGGTCGGTTTTTTCCAGGCGATACGCGCGGCGCTGGTGAAGAGCGGCAGCGGATCGGGCGTCATGCAACGCGATCGCGAATTGGCGATCCAGCAGATCGTGAGTCGCGCCGTAGTGTCTACCGAGATCGTCGATATTCTGGCGGCGGCCGGCATCAAGAGCCCGGATATTTCGATACTCTCGGACGAGTTTCTGGCCGAGGTGCAGCAAATGGAGCGCAAGAACCTCGCGTTGGAAGCGCTGCGAAAACTGCTCAACGACGGGATCCGCTCGCGCAGCAAAACCAATGTTGTGCAGACCAGGGCATTCTCGCTGCGACTGGAGGATGCGGTGGCGCGATACCACGCTAATGCAATCACCACGGCGGAAGTTTTGCAGGAGCTGATCTTGCTCGCTAAGGATATTCGCACAGCGCGTCAGCGCGGCGAGGAAAGCGGTTTGTCCGACGAAGAAATCGCTTTCTACGATGCACTCGCCGAGAACGAAAGCGCGGTGCAGATGATGGGTGACGATAACCTGCGGCTGATCGCGCATGAGTTGCTGGTCAGCCTGCGTGAAAACGTGTCAGTCGATTGGGCGCATCGCGAATCGGCGCGCGCACGAATGCGCGTGCTGGTGAAACGCATCCTGCGCAAGTACGGTTATCCGCCCGATCTGCAGGATGCCGCCGTGCAGACGGTGCTGCAACAGGCCGAGGTTTTGTCGTCCGGCTGGAGTCTTGCGCGAAGTGCGTAAGAATGAAGCGATGGGTATCACGACCGTAACGAAACCTGAAGGTTTAGCTGCGCTCGCAATGTATCCCGCATTTCGTCGAGCAGAATAAAAAGAAGAAGAAAAAAAGATGCGCGCGGGAATAAACTCGTGGTGACCTCGTGTTAGGTTTTATGGCAGAGCCAGCGCGGAAGTTCGCGCATCCGCCGGATTAAAAAGATCCGAACGCTGGAGTCCGGCGCCGGGTTCTATCGGATCGAAAAATCGATAATGTCCAGTTCGAGGAAAGCATGAAGCGATTTTGCAAGTTGAGCCGGTCTTCCATTGCCGCTTGCCTGTTCGGCTTCGCCACCTGCGCGCAGGCGACCGACTTCAGCATCTACACGGATACCTTGCAGAACGGCTTTGAGGATTATTCCTACGGCGGCGGTAGCAATTTTGCGGCGACCGCGCCGGTGCATTCGGGATCGAATTCGATCTCATTCACCGGCAATAATTTCAATGCCGTGTCGTTTGATCACGAAACGCAGGCGCTCGCCACCACGCAATATCCGCTGCTGCATTTCTGGGTGCATGGCGGCAGCGGCGGCGGGCAACATTTGCGTCTGGATTTGCAGCTCAACGGCAGTCTCGTCGCCAATGCGGTGCTCGATAGCTACATCAGCGGCGGCGCGATCGGCGCGAATGCGTGGCGCGAAGTCACGGTGAATTTTTCCCAACCGCCGTTATCCTACAGCGGCGGTTTTGATCGCATCGATTTGCAAAGTGATGTACCGGGTACGCAGCCGGTGTTGTATCTCGATGACATCGCGCTGCAGACCGCGGTGGTCGATCACATTTTCAGCAACGGTTTCGAGAGCACGGTGATCGCGCCGGCCGGCAACGGCATGTTGATCGAGCACGACGTGACGGTGGCGGCGATGGTCAGCGACCGTTTCACGTGGCGTGACAGCGGCAACAAACCGCGCGTCGCGGTGCTCGCGCACAACGATGGACAGTCCGGCCCGAACGCAGGCGTGTATCAGAATCGCGGCGGCGCGTTGCGCGAATTCCGCTATCAATTGCCCGACAACTCGACGCGCATTGCTGGCGTCACGAACTACGGCAACGGTGGTTATGGCGGCTTCGGTTACGTCGTATCGCACTCCAGCAACTCGTTTTGCAATGGTGACGATTCGCCGCTCGGCTACAGCATTCCGGGCACGTTCCAGCGTGTATTCGAAGGTCGCCATCATGCGATCTTCGAATACACGCAGAACTACACGCACAATTGCTCGCCCGCTGCACCGGGGCATACGACACTCGTGCCAGTAACGATCGACTGGGTTTTTTCCACCGGCCACGATCATCCGTTGTGGGCGATCACGCATGACATGTCCGCGATCGCGCCCAATTATCTCCAAGACGATTCACGTGCGCCGTATGGCGAACTCAATATCGACGGTGATGGATCCGCTGATATCGACGGCGTGGCGTGGGGCGATCGTTACAAATTCACCAGCACGACGGCGCCGGTGACCTTGAACAGCGCGTGGACTTGGAATACGCCGAACACCGTGCCGTACGTCAAACTCTGGCTGGTGACAAACGATGCCACGATGGGCGTAGTGCAATCGCAGAACATCGTGCAGCAGGACGCCGGTGGTTATTTCAACGTCACCGCGATGTGGAACAAGACCAGTGCCACGGCGGGCGCGAATTGCGAGGGCGCGACGTACAAGATGCCGTGTGTCGACTTCTGGCCGTACCAGTCGATCAATTTTAACCTTGGCCCGAATACCTCGAACAACAATTCGCGGCTGGCGTGGGGCACCGAGTACGGATTTCTCGGCCAGACCAGTTACCACATTCATGGCAGCACGTATTGGGGTGGCCCGCTGCCGGATGCCACGCAGCCCGGCTGGCCGAAGAAAAGTTATTCGACCTACGTTGTGCTCGGCACGCATTCGAGCGCACCGGTCGAAGCGCAGGTGACGCAGGTCGAAACAGTGCAGGGCATCAGCATGACCACGGTTATCGGTTCGGTCGTGAGCAGCGGCCCGGCGGGCGTGAATCGCAGCGATACGATGGCTTACGCGCCGGCCGGATACAACGCCGTGCGTGGCGCGCTGGCCTTGGCCGCGGCCGGCAATCAGCTCGATGCGAATATCGCAGTCGCCAGCGGCACGCTGAAAAAACCGTTGCTGATTATCAGCAATTACAGCGGTGCTTATCCGACCACGGTGCGCTTGAATGGCAACGTGCTGGTGATCGATCAGGATTATTTCCCGTCGCTGCGCGGCGATGCGCAGGAACTGTGGATCACGTTGAATAGAGATCTGACCGGTGCCACGAATCATTTTGAAATCGTGCCGTGATCGCAGCAACGCGAATGGCGCATGCAGTGACGTTGTTTAAGTAAACGTCGGATACGAAAACGCCCACCTTCGCAGGCGGGCGTTTTGCGTTGACGTATATGGCGTCCCCAAGGGGATTCGAACCCCTGTTACTGCCGTGAAAGGGCGGTGTCCTAGGCCTCTAGACGATGGGGACGCAAGAGGAAAACAGCTTAGGAACTTGGTGAAACCTGGTGGAGCCAGGCGGGATCGAACCGCCGACCTCTACAATGCCATTGTAGCGCTCTCCCAGCTGAGCTATGGCCCCGGGAAGACGCGGAAGATTACGGGAGATGGCGCAAATGGTCAAGGACAACGTTAACTCGGGCCGGCAAAAATTTCATCGCGCCGGATGTTCGCCGAGATTGTCCATGCGTTGCGCATCCCAGCCGCCGCCCATGTCGCGGACCA
>JANXUW010000710.1 GCA_025351985.1 Pseudolysobacter sp. | reverse complement strand
GAGCGAGAACGCGCACGAATTCCGCCTCACGCCGTGGCAGAACGATCCCGTCAGCGACAGCGCGGGCGAGGCGGTTTATCTGCGCGACGAGGACAGCGGGCATTTCTGGTCGCCGACGCCGCTGCCGAGTTGTGGTCTGTCGAACTACATCACGCGGCACGGTTTCGGCTACAGCATTTTCGAACATGTCGAGCAGGGGATCAAAAGCGAGTTGTGCGTGTATGTCGCGCACGATGCGCCGATAAAATTCCTGCGCCTGCGCCTGCATAACCAGAGCGGTTACGCGCGGCGTTTGTCCGCCACGGGTTATGTTGAATGGGTGCTCGCAGATTTGCGTGCGCGCTCGGCGATGCATGTGTTCAGCGAAATCGATACCGAGACCGGCGCGTTGTTCGCGCGTAATTCCTACAACATGGAATTCGCCGATCGCGTGGCGTTTTTCGATGTCGATGACTCTACGCGAACGCTCACTTGCGACCGCGCCGAGTTCATCGGCCGCAACGGCAGCTTGCGCAGCCCGGCGGCGCTGCGTCGCTTGCGTCTTTCCGGCAAGACCGGCGCGGGGCTCGATCCGTGCGCCGCGATCCAGACCGTGTTCGAGCTTGGTATCGATGACGAGATCGAAGTGGTTTTTCGTCTTGGTGTCGGTCGCAACGTGCAGGAAGCGCGCGACGTGGTGCGGCGTTATCGCAAGCCCGCCGCCGCGCTCGATGCGCTCGAAACGGTGCAGGCGTATTGGCGCGAAACGCTCGGCAAGGTGCAGATCAATACGCCGGATATCGCGCTCAATGCGCTGGCCAACGGCTGGCTGGTTTATCAGGTGATGGCGTGCCGCTTGTGGGCCCGCAGCGGTTATTACCAGTCGGGCGGTGCGTTTGGATTCCGCGACCAATTGCAGGACGCGATGGCGCTCGTGCATGCCGCGCCGCAGTTGCTGCGCGCACAGATCGTGCTTGCCGCATCGCGCCAGTTTCCCGAAGGCGATGTGCAGCATTGGTGGCATCCGCCCGCCGGCCGCGGCGTGCGCACGCGCTGTTCGGACGATTACCTGTGGTTGCCGCTGGCGACGTTGCGTTATGTTCAGGCGACCGGCGATTACGGCGTGCTCGACGAAGTCATCGGATTCATCGAGGGACGCCCGGTGAATGCGAACGAGGATTCGCATTATGACCTGCCGATACCGAGTGCGCAGACTGCCGACTTGTACACGCACTGCGTTCGTGCGATCGAACACGGCCTGCGTCTGGGCGAACACGGATTGCCGTTGATGGGCACCGGCGACTGGAACGATGGCATGAACCTGGTCGGGTTCAATGGCAAGGGCGAAAGTGTGTGGCTCGGATTTTTCTTGTATCAGATTCTCGATCATTTTCCGGACGTCTCGCGTCGGCGCAACGACGAAATGTTCGCGAAACGTTGCATCGACGAGTCGGGCAAGCTGCGCGAAAACATCGAGCAGCATGCGTGGGATGGCGAGTGGTATCGGCGTGCCTACTTCGACGACGGCGCCGCACTCGGTTCGTCGGCCAACGACGAATGCCGCATCGATTCGATCGCGCAGAGCTGGTCGGTATTGTCCGGTGCGGGCAGCGCCGAGCGTCGTACGCAGGCGATGCAATCCTTGTACACGCATCTCGTGCGCAAGGATCTGCAACTGATCCAGTTGCTCGATCCGCCGTTCGATACGGGCAAGATGGATCCCGGTTATATCCGCGGTTATGTGCCAGGCGTGCGCGAAAATGGTGGCCAGTACACGCATGCCGCGGTGTGGGCGACGATGGCGTTTGCCGAACTTGGGCTGAGCGCGCGCGCGTGGGAATTGTTCGACATGATCAATCCGATCAATCATGCGCTGACCGCGGCGCAGGTGGACGTGTACAAGGTCGAACCGTATGTCGTCGCGGCGGATGTCTACGCGCGCGAACCACACGGCGGTCGCGGCGGCTGGACCTGGTACACCGGATCAGCGGGCTGGTTGTATCGGCTGATTCTCGAATCGCTGCTCGGCCTGCGCATCGATGGCGGTCGACTGCATTTGCACCCGCACCTGCGCGAGGACTGGCAGGAATTCACGCTGCACTACAGCCACGCCAGTACGCGGTATGCGATTGCGGTAAATCGCGTCGCGCCGATGCAGGAAGCCGGCGTGAGCCTGGATGGCGTGATGCAAACCGATGCCAGTGTGCCGTTGCTCGATGATGGCCTCGAACATGCGGTGCAGGTTTACGTGGCACGCTCTGCCGGCTGAGCGCGGCGATGTTGCGGCGATACTTTCTCTGTCATCGGGAATTGGGTAATGTACGCATCCGTATTCATACGACCGTTTGAGTTTTTATGAAAATTCGCGCGCATTTTCTGCTTGGGCTGGCTTTGCTTATATTGCTCGCGAGCTGCACGCCAGTGCGGCCGCTGGTGGCGCCGGGCGCGAGTCTGCAACAGGTGACGATATTGCCGGACGGGCGCTGGAAACTCGCGCTGCGCATCGAGAATTTCAGTTCGCAGAGCGTGCATTACGGCACCACCAAACTGCATATCGATCTTGGCGAAATCTCCGCCGGTGACTTTTCCTTCAACGCCGATATCGTGATCGCCGCCGAGAACGGCGACATGGTCGAGACCACGATCGCGCCCGCGCCGGAAATCAGCGCCGCGTTGCGCGCGCGCGGCAAGGCCAATCC
>JANXUW010000707.1 GCA_025351985.1 Pseudolysobacter sp. | reverse complement strand
CGGTTTTTTGCGCATGTTAGTGAGCCGAGTGAGGCAGCCAATGTCAGCTATATCAAATCGTTTGCCGATCGCCCGATGATTCTGGATCTATTGGCGGTCAAGTATGTGTTAACCCACGATCGCAATCTGGAAAAATCTCCTGCAATGAGTTACGTCGGTACGGCTGGTGGAGTGGACATCTATCGTAACGATGCGGCGCATGATTTTGGATATTTCTATGATGATTTAGCCGATGAAGTCGATGCGGATAACCTCACCCTCGAACAGCGCGACGCGTTGTTGCTGGAGTCGGTAATCGTCCCGGATACAACTACGATCAAGGCTGGGTTGAGCCAGTTGGATATTGCGTTTGGTGCACGCTTCGAGTTGGCGCAAAGTGCGAAACTTATCAAACTGCGCGATGACCAGATCGAGGGTGATATACAAACACCGCAGGCAAAAGTGCTGCTGCTATCGATGCCGTTCGATCGTGGCTGGGTTGCTCGTCTGAATGACAAACCTCTGGAATTGTTTCGTGCCGACTACGGCCTGACCGCAGCGCTGATTCCGGCGGGAAGACATACGTTGACACTGAGTTACGAACCACCGGGACGCAGGCTCGGCTGGTGGTTGTCGTTTCTCTCGCTGGGTCTGTTCGTAGCGTGGCAGTTGCTGCAACGACAACTGGCGCGCCGAGTGCCTGCTTTGGCCAAAGCCGTATCCAGGTAATTTCCCGCATTGAGGCGCTCGCTCATGGCTTCGGAATTCCGTCGCGTTGCGCGTTGCACGAAGTACAAGGAAATCTTCCCCCCGCGATTGAAGCAGTAAACCCCGCGTGACCTGAGCCCTCGTCGCGAGCGACCGTCTGCTGCAAGGCGTTATTGTTATTGGATTGCACGGCGCCCATCTCTTTGCAACCTTTTGCACTCGCGGTGCATCTCTTCACTTGCCTTTTCGTCTGCGCGGAAAATGCATGACTTCCGTCACGTATGACTATCGACTCTGGCGGGCACTGGGCCAAAACACGCAGCATTCGCATCATGCGACTTGCACCAAGTTGGTGATATAGTTTAGTATAACACCAAGTCATTACTCTCCCGGGCGCCATTTCATGCAATCCAACTCCTTGAAACTCCTGCAACTCATTCGTGGCGGCATCTTGCTAGCCGCGCTCGGCGCGCTGTCTGGTTGTGGTGGCGGTCAGGCCGCACCTGCGGCGGACGCCAAAAAGGATGCCGTCAATGCGGTACCGGTCGAAGTTGCCGAGGCCGGTCGCAACGCGATCAGTGCGAGCTACAGCGGCACGGCGTCCTTGGTAGCGGATCACGAAGCGCAGGTCGTGGCGAAAACCAGCGGCGTCATGCTCAAGTTGTTTGTCGAAGAAGGCATGCTCGTCAAGGAAGGCCAGTTGCTGGCCCAGCTCGACGATGCCAACGCGCGCAGCAGTGCGGCGCAAACCGAAGCGCAGATGCACAAGGCCGAGGCGGTGTTCGCGCGCGCCGAACAATCGATCAAGAAAGATCTGATTCCGAAGGCCGAATACGACACTGACAAATTCGACATGTTGAGCCAGCGTGCGGCGTTCGAAGTCGCCAAGCTGCAGCTTGCGTATACGCGCATCGTGGCGCCAGTCAGCGGCGTGATCGCCGAACGTTCGGTCAAGATCGGCAACTACGTCCAGACCAATGCGACGATGTTCCGTATCGTCGGCATGGATCCGCTGCAAGCCGTGCTGAACGTGCCGGAACGCCAGCTCGGCATCCTCAAGGCCGGGCAGACTGTGCGGCTTGATGCCGACGCTTTGAGCGGCAAGAAATTCACTGGCGAAATCAAACGTATCGCGCCAGTGGTTGATCCGGCCAGCGGCACGTTCCGCGTCACTTGCGAATTCCACGATACCACCGGCATCTTGCGCCCCGGCATGTTCGGACGTATCGAAATCGTTTACGACCATCGCGAAAGTGCGCTGACCGTACCGCGTTCGGCCGTAGTGGAAGAAGATGGCGAGACGTCCGTATTTGTCGTCGAGCGTGCCGTTATCGCGACGGCAACAGCGACGGCAACGAAAGATGCAATCGGCAAGACCCAAACCAAAGTTACATCCACGCCGGCTGTTGAAGGCTTCGTCGCCCATCGACGCCTGGTCAAGCTCGGCTATCTCGATACCGATCGCGCCGAAATCCGCGAGGGTATCGAGGATGGTGCGCGCGTGATCACGGTCGGGCGCAACGCTGTGCGTGACGGCACCGCGGTGCAGGTATTGCCTAGCCAGGTGGTCGAGAAGCAGGTCGCGGATAAAAAGGCATGAGTATCGTCGCCTTCGCCACGCGCCGCCGCGTGACCATCGGCATGGTCACGTTGACCCTGGTGTTGTTCGGCTTCATCGCGCTCGGCAATCTCAAGGTCAACTTGCTGCCGGATTTGAGTTATCCGACCCTGACCGTGCGTACCGAATACGAAGGCGCCGCACCACTGGAAATCGAAAGCCTGATCTCGCAACCGGTCGAAGAAGCGATCGGCGTGGTCAAGAACGTGCGCAAGATCCACTCGGTGTCGCGCACGGGTCAATCCGACGTGATCCTCGAATTTTCGTGGGGCACCAACATGGAGCTGGCCAGCCTCGAAGTGCGCGACAAACTCGAAGTATTGAGCCTGCCGCTCGAATCCAAAAAACCCGTGCTGTTGCGCTTCAATCCGTCCACCGATCCGATCATTCGCCTCGGTCTGACCGGCGACAGCAAGAAGCCGGCGTTGAACGAAGCCGAGCTCAAACAATTGCGTCGTTTTGCCGATGACGAATTGAAAAAACGCCTCGAACCTACCGTCGGTGTGGCGGCGATCAAGGTCGGCGGCGGTCTCGAAGACGAGATCGATATCGATATCGACCAGCAGCGTTTGCAGCAGGTCAATCTTACCGTCACCGATGTCGCCAATCG
>JANXUW010000666.1 GCA_025351985.1 Pseudolysobacter sp. | reverse complement strand
TATGCCGACTTTTTCCATCGCCATCGCTTCATCCGTCACGCTGATACCTTGCGCACTCGCGGATTGCAGCGCGGCAGCTAGCGCGCCACGACGGAACATCTGCGGCGTCAATGCACGCCATAACGTGGATCGTGGCTCAGTCTGCAGAACATGCTGATCGACGTTGGCACGTTTGAGCGTATCGCGCACCGGGCATGCGAGTAATCCGCCCTCGCCCGCTGCAGCTAAATCGATCAAGCGAGAGAGATCGTCATGCCGCAAACACGGCCGTGCTGCATCGTGTACAAGTATAAAATGTTCACTTGTTACATTTGCTGGCAGCGCCAGCAAACCGGCCAGAACGGAATCGGCGCGCTCGCCGCCGCCGATCGCGGTCAACACCGGCTTGCCGTGCAGAATAGTGATGCCGGGCCAATTTCTATCGTCGGCCGCGAGCACCACAATCAGTCCCGCGATTTGCGCATGCGTCGCCAGACGTTCGAGCGTGCGCAGCAGTAACGACTTGCCAGCCAGACTCAAATATTGCTTCGGGATTTCACCACCAAAACGCGCGCCACGACCGGCGGCGGGAACAATGCACCACAGCGCAGAATTTGCAGTCGTAGTCGGCGGCAGCGCGGTCACAATTCAGGCTATCGCCAGAAATTTTTCGACGTCACTTGCCATCGCTGTCGGCCTTTTCCGGCATCGGCGTATTTGGCGCAACGACCTGATAGAACGTTTCGCCGGGCTTGATCAAACCAAGCTCGGAACGTGCGCGTTCCTCGACTGCCTGCTTGCCGGACTTCAGATCGTTGACCTCGGCAGTCAGCGCCTCGTTGCGTTGCTTGAGGCGCTCGTTTTCACGCGTCTGCTCGGCGACATCTTCGCGCAAACGCTGCACTTCGCGCATGCCACCATGTCCCGTCCACAGCCGCACCTGCAAAGCCAGCAAGAGGATCAGCAGAATCAGGGCAGCGTAGCGCAGCACCGTGTGACCTCGTGATTATCCGCGACGAAACGTCGGCAGGTTCGCAAACGCGTTGCGGCCTGCATAAGTTGCCGCGCTACCGAGCGCTTCTTCGATGCGCAGCAACTGGTTGTACTTGGCAACACGATCGCTGCGGCACAACGAGCCGGTCTTGATCTGTGTCGCCGTGGTCGCGACCGACAAATCGGCGATCGTCGTATCCTCGGTTTCACCGGAGCGATGCGAGATCACCGCGGTGTAATCGGCGGCTGCGGCCATCGCGATCGCGTCCAGCGTTTCCGCCAAGGTGCCGATCTGGTTGACCTTGATCAGGATGGAATTGGCGATGTGCTTGTCGATACCTTCCTGCAGGATCTTGGTGTTGGTGACGAACAGATCGTCGCCGACCAGCTGCACGGTCTTGCCGAGTTTTTCGGTCAGCAGTTTCCAGCCGTCCCAATCACCTTCGGCCATGCCGTCTTCGAGCGTGATGATCGGATATTTCGCGCACCAGCCGGCGAAGAAATCGGTGAGCTGCGCCGAGCTCAGGCGCTGGCCTTCGCCGTCGAGATGGTACAAACCGTCTTTGTAAAATTCCGAGCTTGCGGCATCGAGGCCGAGATAGATTTCCTCGCCGATCTTGTAGCCGGTCTTGTGCACGGCTTCGAGGATTGTTTCGATCGCTTCTTCGTTGGATTTGAGGTTCGGCGCAAAGCCGCCTTCGTCACCGACCGAGGTGGAAAGTCCGCGCGCTTTCAACACGCTTTTCAGCGCATGGAAAATTTCCGCCCCCGCGCGCAAGGCCTCGGCGAAATTCGGCAGACCGACCGGCAGGATCATGAACTCCTGGATGTCGACATTGTTGTCGGCATGTGCGCCGCCGTTGATGAGGTTCATCATCGGCACCGGCAATACCGCCGCACGCGAACCGGCGAGATGTTTCCACAGCGGCAATTTTTTCGATGCGGCAAGCGCATGCGCATTCGCCAGCGAAACACCGAGCAGCGCATTCGCGCCGAGCTTGCTCTTGTTCGGCGTGCCATCAAGCGTGATGAGTTTTTCATCGAGACCACGCTGATCCGCTGCATCGAAATTTTTCAGCGCCGACGCAATCGTCGTATTGACGTTGGTCACGGCGTTACG
>JANXUW010000560.1 GCA_025351985.1 Pseudolysobacter sp. | reverse complement strand
CATCCTGTTGCGACCAATTTTCGCGCACGCGTACGAACAATCCGAGAAACACCTTGGTTTCCAGCAGACTTTCGAGTTGCAGTCGCGCCGCCGTGCCAATGCGTTTGAGTTGCTCGCCACCAGCGCCGATCACGATCGCTTTCTGCCCTTCGCGCTCGACCCAGATCACAGCACCGATGCGCAGCATCTTGCCTTCACGCTGGTATTGCTCGATCTCGACCGTGGTCGAATACGGCAGCTCCTGATTGAGCAATCGCATCAGTTGTTCGCGCACTCTCTCCGCGGCCAGAAAGCGCTCGCTGCGATCGGTGATTTCATCTTCGGCGAACATCGGTTCGGCCTGTGGCAAACGCTTCAGTATGCCCTGCTCCAATCGGTCGAGACCATCGCCGCGACGTGCCGAAATCAGATAGATTTCATCGAATGCATGTGCTCCGCTCACTTTTGCGATGAACGGCAAAAGTTCCTGTTTGCTTTTTTGCGTGTCGGTCTTGTTGATCGCCAGCAATCGAGGGCGCGGGATATTTTCGAGTGCCTGATATACCTGCTGATCCTCGTCGCGCCATTGCATCGCTTCGATCACCTGGATCACCACATCGGCCTCGTCCAGCGCCTGTTGCGCAACGCGATTGAGCTGGCGATTCATTGCACTCTTGCCGGCTTGGTGGATGCCCGGCGTATCGAGATAAATGATCTGGCCCTGGCCGCGATTGGCGATGCCGAGAATACGGTGTCGCGTGGTTTGCGGTTTCGGACTGACGATACTCAGGCGATAACCGATCAGCCGATTGAGCAAGGTCGACTTGCCGACATTCGGTCGTCCAACCAGAGCAACCAGACCACAGCGTTGATCTGGATTGGCAGATTCGGTCGGCTTCTGCGGTATTGATTCTTCAGTGTCCATGGCGCAACCAGTGCTCTACTTGAGTTAAAACTTGGCTAGCCGCCAACTGCTCTGCGGCGCGGCGACTGTGGGCGCTAGCGACAGCTTCTGCGCTAGCGACGGCGACGCTACATTTCACATCGAACTGCTTGGCGTGATCTTCGCCGTAGGCTTCCAACAATTCGTACTCCGGTAGCGGCAACGCGCGCCCCTGCAACAATTCCTGCAACCGGGTTTTCGCATCCTTGGTGGTATCAGCCAGATCGACCAATGCATCGGCATACAGCTCGCGCACAAACTTGCGACAGGCGTCCCAGCCGCCATCAAGATACACCGCAGCCGCCAGCGCTTCCAGCGCATCGGCGAGAATCGAATCACGGCGATGACCACCACTTTTCATTTCACCGGGGCCGAGCCGAATCTGCGCACCGAGCTCCATATTGCGCGCAATTTCCGCCATCGCCAAACCGCTGACCAGACTTGCGCGCAGCCGCGTCAATTGGCCTTCATCGGCCTTGGGATAATTTTCGTACAACAGCTCGGCGACCAACATGTTGACCAGCGCATCACCGAGAAACTCCAGCCGCTCGTTGTTGTGCCGTGCGTGACTGCGATGTGTCAGCGCCTGCTCATGCAAACGCTCATCGCGAAACTGATAAATTGGTGTTAACTTGCCAATCATCTACGGATTGGCAGCATGTGAAAGCGCGGCTGTCTTGTGGAAAGAAATCACGAAGTCGATATTAGATATGAAATGCACGCGTCGTTCGTAGGCAATATCGAGGGTTTTTAATCCATTCACCGTGACCACACGTACTTGCTGTTGAGCAATCGAAGCATCGGCTACGTACTGCAGGCTGAACTTGAAAAAGATTTCGCGACGGATATCGTCAATCGATTTTTCCGCTGAGCCAGGCTGTTTGGCTATCTCATCTCCGGCCTTGGAAACACCCATATATTCCGAATAAATGGGCGCCAAGATCATCGCCATATATACAAAAAATCCCGCCACGACTAGAACGAAAAGAAATCCCAGAAGCGTAATACCCGACTGCGTTCGTTTGCTGTTCATGTTTATCCCCGATTGATCAACGTGCCGATGCGCTTGAAATCAATGCCCTGATCCCAGTTCATCCAGATGATGAATGCCTTGCCGATCAGATTTTCTACCGGGACAAATCCCCAGAACCGACTATCCTCGCTATTATCACGATTATCGCCCATCGCGAAATAATGACCTTGAGGCACCGTCCACGGACCTTCCTTGTGCGAGTCGATATTCGGAATCTGCAGAATCTGGTGATCGACCCCGGGCAAGTGCTCGATCTTGAGCTTGGCGCCGGACATCTTGTGGCCCTCGTCGCCCGAACCGGCATAAATACCTTCGTCCGATTGCGCAATTTCCTGGCCGTTCACTTGCACGGTTTTGTTGTGATAGGTGATCTCGTCGCCGGGCAAGCCGATCACACGCTTGATATACGCCTTGCTCGGATCCTTCGGATATCGGAATACGATCACATCGCCGCGTTGCGGTTCGCCGAAGGAAACGATCTTGCTGTTCAGCACCGGCAGGCGCAAGCCATACGCAAATTTGTTGACCAATATGAAATCGCCGACCAGCAAGGTCGGCATCATCGAGCCGGATGGAATCTTGAACGGTTCGGCGATGAACGAGCGAAAACCCAGCACGAGCAAAATGACCGGGAAAAACGAACGCGCATATTCGACGATGATCGGTTCGTGCGCGACGTCGTTTGCGGCCAGCGCGATGCGTTCACGACGTTTCGCAAACAGCAATCGATCGATTGCCCAGATCACGCCGGTGACGCCGGTCAGTACGACCAGAAATAAGGCAAAATCAAAATCCATTCCCTGCTCCTACGATGCGGGATTACGTTTAATCGAAACGAACCGGTTCACGCCCAACTTTACTTGTTATCGGTTTGCAGCACGGCAAGAAATGCTTCCTGCGGAATATCGACGTTACCGACCTGCTTCATGCGCTTTTTACCGGCTTTCTGTTTTTCCAGCAGCTTGCGTTTGCGCGAGGCGTCGCCGCCATAGCATTTTGCCAGCACATTCTTGCGCAATGCTTTCACCGTCGAACGCGCGATCACCTGCGCACCGATCGCAGCCTGGATCGCAACGTCGAACATCTGCCGTGGAATCAACTCTTTCATGCGTTCGACCAGATCACGTCCGCGTCGATCTGCATGCGAACGATGCACGATCAGGCTCAAGGCATCCACACGATCACCGTTGATCAGCACATCCAGTCGCACAAATGGGCCCGCCTGGAAACGCAGAAAATGATAATCGAGCGACGCATAACCGCGACTGGTCGATTTCAATTTGTCGAAGAAATCCATCACGACTTCGGCGAGCGGCATTTCGTAACTGATCTGTACCTGGCTCGCGAGGTAACTGATCGAGCGCTGCACGCCGCGCTTTTCTTCGCACAGCTTGATTACGTTGCCGACGTATTCCTGCGGCGTGAGAATGTTCGCGACAATGATCGGCTCGCGCACTTCCTCGACGTTCGATCCGACCGGCAGCTTTGCCGGATTATCCAAATTGAGAATGTCGCCCGAAGTCAGCAACACCTGGTAAATCACCGTCGGCGCGGTGGTAATCAAGTCAAGATCGTATTCGCGTTCGAGCCGCTCTTGCACGATCTCCATGTGCAGCATGCCGAGAAATCCGCAGCGAAAACCGAAGCCCATCGCCTCCGAACTTTCCGGCTCGAAGGTCAGCGACGCATCGTTGAGGCGAAGTTTGTCGAGCGCCTCGCGCAACGCTGGATACGCATCGGATTCGGTCGGAAACAATCCTGCGAAAACCCGCGGCTGCATTTTCTCGAAACCCGGCAGCGCATGCGGCGCCGGATCGGATGCGAGCGTCAAGGTATCGCCCACCGGTGCGCCATGCACATCCTTGATCGAGGCACAGATGAAGCCGACTTCGCCAGCGCGAAGTTTATCCTTGATCTTGCGTTTCGGCGTGAATACGCCGACCTGATCGACTTCGTGCGAACGCCCGGTCGACATCACCAGCATTTTGTCGCGCGGTTTGATCTCGCCCTGCATCACACGCACGAGTGAGACCACGCCGAGATAATTGTCAAACCACGAGTCGATGATCAGTGCCTGCAATTTGTCGGTATCGCGCGGTTTCGGCGGCGGAATGCGCGTGATGATCGCTTCGAGCACGGCGCGAATATTCTGGCCGGTCTTCGCGCTGATCTCGATCGCGTCGGTGGCATCAATGCCGATCACCGCTTCGATTTCTTCCTTGACCTTTTCCGGATCGGCGGTCGGCAGATCGATCTTGTTGAGGACCGGAATGACTTCCAGGCCCTGCTCGACCGCCGTGTAGCAATTCGCCACGCTCTGCGCTTCGACACCTTGCGCCGCATCGACCACGAGTAGCGCGCCTTCGCAAGCGGCGAGCGAGCGCGAGACTTCGTAGGAAAAATCCACGTGTCCCGGCGTATCGATGAAGTTCAGCAGATAGGTTTTGCCGTTGTCCGCCGTGTACGGCAGCGAAACGCTCTGCGCCTTGATGGTGATGCCGCGCTCGCGCTCGATCGGATTCGAGTCGAGCACCTGGGCTTCCATTTCGCGCGCTTCGAGGCCGCCGCAGAGTTGAATGATGCGATCCGCCAGCGTGGATTTGCCGTGATCGACGTGCGCGATGATGGAGAAGTTGCGAATATGTTCCATGTATACCTGATGATATGTCGACGTGCTGCAGAGCCAATGCCGACACCGCAAAAGCGGACATTATCGCATGAAGCGCACGCAATCTGCCCGACTGGTTTCAAATCCCGCGGAGAGATCGCGTTTTATCGACAAATACTCTTTCAGCAAATATGGCAATCCTGCACCTCACGGCCAACGATCAAGCCAACTGATCGCCATCGAGCCTGCGATTCAGCGCACCAGTTCGCCGGAAGCGACCAACGCCGTGATCGCACGGATATCGCCATCCATCGCGCGATCGCGCGGCATGAAGGAAATCTGCTGACGAATGCGCGCCAATGCCGCTTGCACCGCATCGCCGGCATGGAATTGTCCAGCATTCGCGAGCGCCTGCATCAACTGTTGTACCTCCGATTCAAACTGCGAATACAAGGCATGCCCCGGCGCTGGCGCGCCATGAATCTTGCTGATCAAGACCGCACAATCGCCGCGCGCTGCCAGTGTACGCGCGGCATTCAACATGTCCTGGCGATACTCCAGCGCTTGCGCTGCGGTATAGAGTTCCATCGCCAGAACATGACTCAGATCCTCGGTCATTTCCAGCACATGCCGCGCTTCGTTGGCGCCCATCGAGACATGATCTTCGGCATTGGCCGAGGTCGGAATCGAATACACCGAGGCCGGATGCGCACGCGTCGCCAGGTCGT
>JANXUW010000559.1 GCA_025351985.1 Pseudolysobacter sp. | reverse complement strand
TTTACGGCGCGCTTGTCGCGAACTATTCGCGCAAGCGTTTCGTGCCGCTGGTGTATGTATTTTTCATCCTCTGCCTGCTTGCTTTCATTCCGTTGTTCGAGGTGCAGGGCCAGCTCAATCCGCGCGCGTTCGGCGCGGTGTTTTTTGTCTGGGTGAGTGTGTTCAATCTGTTCGTGGTGTCGGTGTTCTGGAGTTTCATGGCCGACATTTTCAGCGTGCAGCAGTCGCACCGATTGTTCGGGGTAATTGCGCTCGGCGGCAGCGCTGGCGCGATGGTCGGGCCGGCGCTGACGAGCGTGCTGGTCGAGCACATCGGCATCGCCTGGTTGCTCGCGGTTTCCGCCGGCATGCTGCTGCTCGCGCTGGCTTGCATCTTCGGCTTGATCGCGTGGTCGCGGCGTCATCCGGTTGCAGGCGATGTGCAACGCGACAATGCGGTGATTGGCGGCAGCATGCTCGCCGGCGCACAACTCGTGCTCGGCTCGGCGTTCGTGTGGTACGCGTGGACGTGGCCGAAACAGCAGCTCTTGCGTCTGTTTGGGCGGCACAACAACGAGCAAAAAGCGGCGCCCGATTCACGCACGCCGTTTCTGCGGCGCATGGCATTGTTGATGTTGCTCGGCGATTGCGTCGGCACAGTGTTGTTTGCGATGCAGTTCGATTTGGCCAAGGCGTTTTATCCCGATGGTGTGGAGCGCACGCAATTTTTCGCGCACATTGATCTGGCCGCGAATACGATGATGGTTGTATTGCAGGCGACGGCCACGCGCTGGCTATTGACACGTTACGGACCTACGCCGGGGCTGGTGATTCCGGCATTGGTCAAGGCCGTCGTGCTGTTGATGGTTGCGGTGCTGGCGACGCCGCTGGCGATTGCTATCGCGATGGTGCTGAGTCGCGCCGGCGCTTATGGCATGGAGGCGCCGTCGCGCGAAAGCCTGTACACGCGCGTGGATCGCGAAACACGCTACAAGGCGAAAAATTTCATCGATACGACGGTGTGGCGTTTCGGCGATTTCGGCGTCGTAAATGTATTGAACGGACTGCGTTTGCTCGGCATGGGCATTCCGGGATTTGCATTGCTGAGCGCGCTGGCCGCGAGCACATCGGCGTGGCTGGGCTGGCGTTTGGTACGTTCGTCGGGGCTGGCTGTCGAGAATCACAGTGATCCGCAGTCGCCATAATCGGCCGCCGATACGACTACCGAAATCCGGCCATCACAAACAAACGAGAGCGATACATGGATATCGAAATACTTTCCGAGCAGCGCAGCTTCGGCGGCGTGCAAGGTTTTTATCGGCACACATCGGATGCATGTGCAGCGCCGATGCGCTTCGCCGTCTACACGCCGCCGCAAGCCGCGCACGGCAAGGTGCCGGTTTTGTATTACCTGGCCGGGCTCACCTGCAGCGAAGAAACTTTCGTCATCAAGGCCGGCGCGCAACGTCTCGCTGCCGAGCTTGGCCTGATGCTCGTGGCGCCGGATACGAGTCCGCGCAACACCGGCATTGCGGGTGAAAACGAGGCGTGGGATTTCGGCACGGCGGCAGGATTTTATGTCGATGCAACGCAAGCGCCGTGGTCGGCGCATTTCAACATGTACAGCTATGTCACGCGCGAATTGCCGGCGCTGATCGCGGCGAATTTTGCGGCGGATGCAACGCGCCAGGGCGTCTTCGGCCACTCGATGGGCGGGCATGGCGCGCTGGTCTGCGCGTTGCGCAATCCGCAGACGTATCGTTCGGTTTCCGCGTTCGCACCGATCGTCGCGCCGAGCCGATGTCCGTGGGGCGAAAATGCGTTGCCGCGTTTTCTCGGCGACGATAAATCGCGCTGGAAAAATTATGACGCGACCGAACTCGTGCAGCAGAAAATCTTTCCCGGAACGATCCTGATCGACCAAGGCGAGGCGGACAAATTCCTCGTCGAGCAACTCAAGCCCGAGCTGTTTGAGGCGGCATGCGCGAGGGCAGGGCAAGCGCTGATGTTGCGTCGCCAGCCCGGTTACGATCACAGCTATTATTTCATCAGCACGTTCATCGAAGACCATCTGCGCCATCACGCGGCGGTGCTGACGCAGGGCTGAGTTTTCTCGGCGGCGAAACGAAACGCGTTGAAGTTCAGCCGCGTTTTTCGCGCGGCGAAATCCACATCTTGATCGACGCGCGAAATACGGTTTTCCCGGCGGCGTCATTCACTTCGACCGGTAGCGCAAAGTCGTAACCATCACGGCTCGACGCGGGCAGGGCATCGAGTTTTGCGCGCGCGTGCATTGTGCCGACCGCCTTCTGCAAATATTCCACCGTCATGCCTTTCGGGATCCAGCGCATGTCCGCGGGCAGGCTCACATCGGTGCACAGGCCGGCAGCCAGCTCGGCCATATTGCACAGCGCGATCGCGTGCACTGTGCCGATGTGATTGGTCACGCGGCGACGATGCCGGATCGATACCACGCATTCGCCGCTGGCGAGGGTTTCGATCAGCGGATGGATGCTCGCGAAATACGGCGCGCGAAAACATACCAGTCGCGAAAACAGCCAGCGACCGCCGGGCCAGCGTATCAAACGCTCGTAGGAATCGAGTACCGAGCGCATGACTGTTTCGACCTCAGGCCGCAGAACGCAGTGCGGGACGCTTCGCCTGCTTCACCGCCGCTTCGAGTTCGCTGCTGTCGAAATCATCGACGGCGATAAATTCGGCAACCGCGGTGCGCGTGGTTTCGAGCAACTTGCGTTCGTCGCTGCCGATCACGCCGAGCTGTTCCGCCTCGGCCAGTTGTTCGGCATGATCCAGCGATTTCAGCGTGCCGCTCTTGAGCGCCTTGGCGATCTTGCGCTCCATCGGTTCGGCGGCAATCACATCGGCCAGGATCGCGTGCATGCGCCCGATCGTGTTGTTCGGCGCCGGCGTCAAATACAACCATTCGCTCAAACGTGTGCGTGTTTCCGATGGCGCCAAAAGTAGCTCGCACACCTTGCTGCCGAGACGATCGCTCGGCATCTCCTCGCGCCGCCCGAGCGGCATTACCAGCGCGCGCAAAACCCACGCCACCGGGCGCACCGGGAAGTTGCGCAACACACCATCGAGCGCGGTCTGCATCTTGTACACGCTGTCGTGAAACGCCCACGCCAGCAGCGGTTGATCGGCGAGCGGACGGCCTTGATCCTCGTAACGCTTGAGCATCGAACTGGCGATATACAACTGGCTCAATACATCGCCGAGGCGCGCGGAAAGTTTTTCTTTCTGCTTGAGTTTGCCGCCGAGCACGAGCATTGACGTATCCGCGCACAACGCCAGCGCGGCGCTGTAGCGATTGAGTTTTCGATAATAACGTTTGGTGTATTTATCGCCCGGTGCGGCGCCTATGGATCCGTGCGTGAGGCCAAGCACAAAGCTGCGCACCGCGTTCGAGATCGCAAAACCGATGTGCTTGAACAGCAACGTGTCGAAAGTTTTCAGGCGCGTGCGGTAATCCGGTTCCTGCGCCGCGAACATTTCCTTGAGCACGTACGGATGGCAGCGGATCGCGCCCTGGCCGAAGATCATGAGGCTGCGCGTGAGAATGTTCGCGCCTTCGACGGTGATGCCGATCGGCGCACCTTGCCACGCGCGGCCGAGATAATTTTTCGGGCCGAGAATCACGCCCTTGCCGCCGTGGATATCCATCGCGTCGGTAATCACCTGGCGACCCATGTCGGTGGCGTGGAATTTCGCGATTGCCGATGGCACCGCAGGTTTTTCGCCACGATCCACTGCGGCGGCGGTCGCACGCGACAATGCAGTGGTCGCGTAGGTGTAACCACCGATGCGTGCAAGGGCTTCCTCGATGCCTTCGAACCGGCCGATCGACATGCCGAATTGCTTGCGCATGCGTGCATACGCGCCGGTCGCGATCGTGCCCATCTTCATCGCGCCGGTGGCGTTCGATGGCAGCGAAATCGCGCGGCCCACCGACAGGCATTCGACCAGCATGCGCCAGCCGTGGCCGGCCATTTCAGCACCGCCGATCAATTGCGACAGCGGCACGAACACATCCTTGCCGCGCACCGGACCGTTCTGAAACGGCACATTCAACGGGAAATGGCGGCGCCCGATTTCCAGACCTTTCACATCGCGCGGCAACAACGCCAGGGTGATGCCGATATCTTTTTTCTCGCCGAGCAAACTGTCCGGGTCGTACATGCGAAACGCGAGGCCGACCAAGGTCGCGACCGGCGCGAGCGTGATGTAGCGCTTGGAGAAGTTGAGGCGGACGCCGATCACCTCGCGGCCCTGCCACTGCCCCTTGCAGACGATGCCGGTGTCCGGGATCGAGGCGGCGTCGGAGCCGGCGCGCGGCGCGGTCAGCGCGAAGCACGGCAGGTCCTC
>JANXUW010000527.1 GCA_025351985.1 Pseudolysobacter sp. | reverse complement strand
CGCGCGCGTGGCGTGCGTTTTCAGTCACTCACTGAGGCCATCGACACCGAAACGCCGACGGGTCGGGCTATGTGGCAGATGATTGGCGTGCTCGCCGAGTTGGAACGATCCCTCATTACGGAACGGACTCGCGCCGGCGTCAAAGCGGCACAGGCTCGCGGTGTAAAGTTTGGCCGCAAGCTGAAACTCACGGATCGGCAGATGGCCCATGCCCGCAAGCTCATCGACCAAGGCGAGCCGGTGCCCGAGGTCGCTCGATTGCTGAGCGTTGATCGGGCCACGATCTATCGGGGATTGAGTCGTAGCGCCTGAACGAGGCCGATGGGGTGGCATTGCCGTTCAAACGCGGCAAGCGTAGCCTTCTGCGTATCAGGGGAAATTATGTCTTTATTACGATTCATTGCTGGTGCTGCTTTCGCTACCGCTACGATTTCGGACGCCGCGACGAATTTTTCCGTCGATGCCCATGTCCTCAGTTCCGGAGCCTCCGTGCAGGGTGTTAGCCCCTGTTTTCGTTTGAATGCCACGATCGCCGAGGCCGCTCCAGGTTACGCGTCAAGCGCCACGTCCGCCGTGTCGGCGGGGTTTCGTTACGCCTCACTAAGTCCCGGTGGTGATGAGATCTTTTTCGGCGGCTTTGAGGGTTGCATACCATGAAGAGCTGGTTTTGTCTGTGGCTGCTGTTACCGCTGTGGAGCGTCGCAATACCCGCGCCGCAGTCCACGGCATTTACCTACCAGGGGCTCTTGAATGCGAGTGGGCATCCGGCGTCCGGTAGCTTCGACCTCGCGTTCCGACTATTCGACGCGGCAACCTTGGGCAATCAGATCGGCACGGCGATCAGCATGCCGCAGTTCCCGGTAGCGAATGGCGTGTTCACCGTCGATCTGGATTTTCCTGGCGCTTTCACGGGGTCTCAACGTTGGCTGGAAGTGACGGTTGGCGCCGAGACGCTGACACCACGCCAGCCGGTAAACGCGGTTCCCGTCGCGGGGTTCGCACTGAGCGGTAATCCGGGGCCGTCCGGCAATCCGGGCAAGAACAGTCTGATTTCACAAAGCTATGAGCCACCCGGCGTCAATTGCACGACCGGAGGCATAAAATTGATGTCCGGCGTCGACCTCAACGCCAACGGCGCGCTGGATGCGAATGAGGTGACGGCAACAAACTATGTCTGCGGGACGAGTCCGGCAGGGCCGCCGCCAGGAACCACCTGTACGACGAATTCGCCCCTCACAGTCAGTTCCGTTTCTGTCAACATTGTTCCGCCGCTTAACGACGGATTTCCCCGCGTGGGCGGCAGCGGCCCGATCGCGATTGTGGGCGACACAGTGCAGCTTCAAGCAGTCGTCAGCGACAGCAATACTTGCTCCAACAACTATCCTATAACGCTCACCTATCATTGGAACCTCCTCACGCCGCTGGGGAGTGCGTCCAAGATCCAAGGCGATTCCCTCGCGTCGTTCTTGGTAGATGTCCCGGGGGGAACCTACGAAGCTGAAGTAACAGTGACTGACTCGGCCGGCAATTCCGGCTCGTACCCAGTAATGTTAACTGCGCGCACCTGTGGCGCGAGCCCGGCCTCGTTCACTGTCACGATGGTGCAGGCGGGTGCGCTTCCCAACGCACCCGCATCAGTGCGCGCATCGCCGACATATCAAGGCAATACCGGAGATTTATATTTTTCAGCGGATGCCGATCCGACCTATTGCCCGGCGAGATTCGGAAATTTGACGTTCGCTTGGAGCGTTGCTTCAGCGCCGTTTCCGGCGACGTGGCAATTTTCGAATGCAAACTCCCCCGTTACACAATTCCTGCCCAATACCGAGGGATCCTATCAGTTGATGCTGACCGTCATCGGTGTGTTGCGCAGTAATGGCGGCGGCCCGTCTCTAGCTGTCCCGTTTTACGATGTGCCGAGCCTCTCGCTATCGGCCACTCCTGACCCGTCGAACAGTGGACAAGGCGTCGTCTTTACCGTCTCCCTGGCGCCTGCGCAGGGTACCGATCCGACTCCCACCGGCACCGTCACCTTCTTCGACGGTACCACGGCAATTCCTGGCTGCGTCATCAGCGTGCCCGCCAGTCCACTGGAGTGCACTACGTCTGCGTTGAGTAGCGGTCAACACCCCATCAGTGTCAGGTACAGCGGCGATGCAAATTACAAAAGCGGCACGTCCAATATCGTCACGCAAACGGTCAACTGAGACGGTGCGTGCCCTCGCCTGTTACTCGTTAATAGCGGGTTGCCGGCCATGCCTCGACCAAGACCACGCAGCTCTATGATCGGCGCAACAGCGCGATCGACCAGGGCGAGATCGAGCGGATTCGGTTCTGAGAGTATTAAATTTTTCTACCGCCTTGGGATTGCGCCAGCCTGCGGCGTTGATAG
>JANXUW010000059.1 GCA_025351985.1 Pseudolysobacter sp. | reverse complement strand
TCGGAAGCTGGGTCTACCGTGACGAATTTTTCAGTGAAGAAAATTCGGTAGCGCGAAACGAATACCTCGAACTGCATGCCGACGGAACTTACGTGCTCGGCAAAAGTGGCGAAGTACCCGAGGGAGTCGGAGAGCCAACTCGTTCGGGCAAAGCGCGCAAGGCGCCAACGGTGGCGGTTATGGTCATCTCGGTGGTGTTGGTTATCCGGGCATCACGGGTGACGGCGGCGCCGGCGGCAATATCGGGCAATACGTCGGTAACGTTGGCGGTGCGGGCGGTGGTGGCGTCGGTGGCGGCGGCGGAAACCCCGGTGGCGGCAGCGGCCAAGGGGGTGACTTCGGCAGTGGTGGCACATCGGGTTATGGCACCGGCGGCGCGGGCGGTTTTGGCGGCGGTGGCGGCACGTCCGGCGGCGGCTTCGGCACCTCGGGCGGTGCCGGCGGATTTGCTGGCGGCGGTGGTGGCGCCGGTGGTTACGGTGCCGGTAACGGTGTTGGCGGGAATGGCGGATTCGGTGGTGGCGCCGGCAGCAGCAGCGACAGTATCGGTGGTGGTGGCGGCGGTTTTGGTGGTGCGATCTTCAATCATACCGGCACCGTCAGCCTGACCAATGTCACGCTGAGCGGCAATAGCGCGATTGGTGGACCGTCGGTATTTTTCTACGACAATCCCGGACGCAACGGCTCGGGACTCGGCGGCGCGATCTTCAATCTCAACGGTCAGGTCACGTTGAATTTCTGCACCGTTGCCGGCAACAGCGTGACCAGCAGCAACAATGCGATTCAAGGCCCCGGCGATGGCAGCGCGCTGTATTCGCTGGCTTACGGCAATCGCATCGAAGACGGCACCGCGAGCAACGCGGTGATGAGCCTCGGCAACAGCGTCGTCTGGGGAAATACCGGCGCCGTCCATGCGCTGCTCAATACGGTGAGTGGCGGCACGAGTGGATCGAACACCGGCAACTCCGCGGCGCTTGTTTATATAGGTGCAAACATCGTCGATAGCAGCAGCGGCAATGGCAGCAGCAGCGGTCCGGCCGCGTTGAACGGCGACCCGAAACTCGGCGGCTTGCAGGACAACGGCGGCGGCACGTCGACGATGGCCTTGCTAAGCGGCAGCACGGCGATCGATGCCGGCAGCCGCTGCGGCGCCCTGCCCGCCACCGATCAGCGCGGCAACGTGCGCCATTGGGGTGCTGCGGCCGATCTCGGTGCGTACGAATCCGGCGCGCCGCTAGGCGGTAATGACGAGATTTTCCACGGCGCTTTCGAGGCCAGCGCGGTGTGTCCCTGAGCAACGCGTTTCGCTGAATCACGCACTGCGCGCGGCAGATTCACGCGCAGTGTCGTTCTTGTTTTTCGCGCGACGATGTATTCACGATGCTCGCAGCAAGTCGATGCTTCGAGTTGATCAAGCGGTCTTCGGTAACGTCACGAGAAATACGCCGCTCATCACCAGCACGGTGCCGATGATTTGCCACAGACCCATCGGTTCGCCGAGCAGGAACGTGCTCATGACGATAGTCGAGACCGGGCCGATCATGCCGATCTGCGCGGCAAGCGCGGAGCCGATCCGCGCGATCGCGAGCATCACCGCGAGCACCGGCAACACCGTGCAAACAGTGCCGTTGAGCATAGAAAGCCAATACAGATCCGGCGCAAGATGTAGCAACATTCCAAACGGATGTGTGAACAGAAACTGCGCGATACAGAACAAACAGGCGACGCTGCTGGCGTAAGCGGTGAGGCGCATCGCACCGACGCGCGCGACCAGTTCACCACTACCGACCAGATAGATCGAATAACTCAGCGCACTGAGAAAAACCAGCAGACTGCCGAGCGCGATATCCGACCCGCCGACATGCAGATCGTGCGAGAACGCCACAGCCACGCCGACATAACTGATCAGCAACGCGACGATCTGCCGTCGGCTCGCGCGTCGCTTGAAAACGAGCATGCCGATCAGCAAGACCAGCGTCGGCGTGAGATACAGGATCAGCCGTTCGAGCGTGGCGGTGATGTATTCGAGGCCGGCGAAGTCGAGAAAACTCGCGAGGTAATAACCCGAGAAACCCAGACCCACGACGCGCCAGCGATCGCCGGCATCCAAGCGCAAGCGCGCGATATCGCGACGCGTCCAGAGCGCCATCAGCACGAAGAATGGCAACGCCACGAGCATGCGTAGCGCGAGGAGAGTCACCGCGTCCGCGTCGTAGCGATACCCGAGTTTGACGATGATCGCCTTGCCCGAAAACGCAATCGCACCGAATGCCGCAAGCAGCACGCCAGCTAGCGGATGGGTCTTGGGTGGCGGAGTCAACAGTGCCGGATCGGGCGCATCGACCATCAGGCGGCATCGACGCTCATTGCAGCGCGGCTTCCAGCAGCTTGCGGATCAGGCTCTGCGTCGGTGCGGCACGTGTCGCGAGATAGTCGAAGCTGTCTTCGTCCATGTAGTTCAGCTGCGCGAGTTCGAGTTGCACGGCGTCGATGCCCTCGCCCGGATTGGCGTATTGGCGCGTGATGTAACCGCCCTTGAAGCGGCCATTGAACACCCACGAATACGCCTGTTGCGCTTCCAGCACTTGCACCAGACGCGCCTGCAAAGCTGGTGAACAACTTGTGCCGTTTGCCGTACCGAGATTGAAGTCCGGCAAACGCCCATCGAAGAACATCGGCACGACACTGCGGATCGAATGCGCTTCCCACAATACGGCACGGCCGTGCGCCGCTTTGATGCGCGCGAGTTCGTCCTGCAAGGCCGTGTGATACGGCAACCAAAAGGTTTGCACACGCGCCTGGATTTCCGCCGGTGTCGGCTCGTGCCCGGCCTGGTAGATCGGTTCGCGCGCAAACGTGATCGTCGGACACAGACCGGTTTCGCTTTGCCCCGGATACAAGGCCGCGCCATCTGGCGGTCGATTGAGGTCGACGACATAACGCGAATAATGCGGCGCGAGGATCGACGCGCCGAGCTCGTGCGCGAAGTCGTACAACTGCGCCACATGCCAGTCGGTATCGGGTGTGCGCAAGGCGGTCGGCGTCAGGCGATCGCGCAGATCCAGCGGCAGATCGTGACCGTTGTGCGGCAGGCTGATCAGCAGCGGCGCGGTGCCGCGATGCAAAGTATAAATGCTCACAATGTAAACTCGGTCATCAATACCGCTTCTTCGGCGGAGGTCGGGTGGATCGCGATGGTATTGTCGAAATCGCGTTTGCACGCGCCCATTTGTATCGCCACCGCAAATCCCTGCAGCATTTCGTCGACGCCCAGTCCGAGCATATGCAAGCCGACGATGCGCTCATCCGCACCAATGCAGATCAGCTTGAAAAAAGAACGCTGCGTCTTGCCGGTGAGCGAGTAGAACATCGGCAGAAAATTGCTGCGATAGATGCGCACCTGATCACCATGCCGCGCGCGCGCTTCGGCTTCGGTCAGGCCGATGCTCGCGAGCGGCGGATGGGTGAAGACCACCGTGGGCACACTCTCGAAATCGAGTTTTGCATCGACCTTGCCGCCGAACAAACGATCCGCCAGATGCCGACCCGCAGCCACCGCGACCGGCGTCAGCGCGAGATTCGGCGTGACATCGCCGAGTGCGTAGATGCCGGGCTGATTGGTGTTCTGCCATTCGTCGACCTGGACGTGTCCGTTTGCATCGCGCGCGACATCGATCGCATCAAGATCGAGTTCATGCGTGATCGGTTCGCGCCCGATAGCCCAGAGCAATTCGTCGAAACCTTCGGCGATGGTTTGATCGATCAGGTTCAAGCGATATTTTCCATCGTCTTGTGTGGCGGTGACGATGCCGCTATCCAGATGCACGGCAATGCCGCGGCCGCGCATCGATACGACCAGCGCATCGGCAATTTCGTGATCGAAATTCGCGAGCAGATGTTTGCCACGCACGAACAATTCCACATCGCTGCCGAGTGCGTGCAGGACGTTGGCAAGCTCGGCCGCGATATAACCGCCGCCGATCACGGCGATGCGTTTCGGCGCCGCGCGCAGCGCAAAAAAACCATTCGAATCGATGCCAAGTTCGCCACCCGGAATATCAGCACGCTGCGGCTTCGCGCCAGTGGCAACGACGATGTGTGGTGCATGCAACTGTCGTGTGCCGATATCGATCACATCGCGCGCGATGAAGCGCGCTTGCGCGGCGATCCACTCGATTTTCAGATCGGCAAAACGATGTCGGTAGGCGGAGTGGATTCTTTCAATGTAGGCGTTGCGCAGCGCTATGAAACGTTCCCAGTCGAGTTGCCCCGGCCGGCTGTCGAAACCGGCCTCGCGCAACTGCGGTT
>JANXUW010000511.1 GCA_025351985.1 Pseudolysobacter sp. | reverse complement strand
GTGGTCTGCACCGGGAGAGTGTTGCGCAAGGTGCGCGTCCACGCATACGAGGCGACAACGGCGGCATTGCGCACCGAGGCCAGATTCAGCGTTTTCACGTTGATCGTGCCGCCGCTCGGATTCGCCGCGAGGAAATTCGCATAGGTTTCATTCATCACGAAACCCGCGAGCGTGGCCTTGCTCAGATCGATACGACCGCTGCCGACATCGTCCACCGCCCACGCCGTCACGCCGTCTTCCTTGGTGCCGGTGACGGCGGTCATCTGGATCGCCGACTTGATTTCCGGTGGGGTCCAGTCCGGATGCACGGCTTTGAGCAAGGCACCCGAACCCGCCAGGTGCGGGCCGGACATCGACGTGCCGCTTTCCAGTTTGTAACTCGCGCCGCCATCGGCCGGATTCCACGCCGCATAGATCACCACACCCGGACCAGTATCGTCTGGCTTGGTGAGGTCGGCATACACGCCAGCCGTCGGGCCACGGAAACTGAAATCCGCGAGCACGTCGCCCTGGATCGTCCCGATCGCATTCGGATCGAAACTGGTTGTCGTCGGCGTGGCGCCATTGGCCACGATAAATTCAGAGAGATTAATCCCGTCAACTTTCAACAGGCTGTAGGTCTGGATCAACTGTGCCGCCGCTCCTGCCGCCGCCGTATCCATATTGATGATGCCGATCGCGTTGTTGTAGATGAAGATCGCCTGCGCGCCCGCAGCAGTGGCGTTGTCCATCTTCTCGGTGAAATTACAGGCACCGCGTGCGATCAATGCCACCGACCCAGCGAAAAAGTTCGCCGGAAATCCACCGGTCGCAGTACAGCCGGTCGGATTCGCCGCGTTATAGCCGATAGGCAAATTGCTGAACGCCGTTGCCGGCGTGGTGCTGCCGGGCGTGCCGAGCAAAACCTGGGTGTTCGCCGGCGGTGTGCCGGGGCCGGTCGCGCTGAGCGCTACGCCGAGCTGCTTGTCCTGCGACGACGCGGCGACGGTATTCACCCACGGCCCGCGATGATTTACCTGACCCACCGGATTGGTGACGGTAGCCGTCGTGTTGCCCGCCGATGCGGCGACGAAAATTCCGGCGTTGACCGCATTCAGGAAAGCGCGGTCGATATCGGTTCCGTTCCATGGCGCGGTGCCGCCGCCGACCGAAAAGTTGATCGCATTCACGCCATCGGCGATTGCGTTGTTGGCACCGGCGATACTGTCGGCGCCGGCGCATCCGCCGGGCGCCGGCGTGGCGTTGCAGACCTTGTAGCTGTTGATCTTGGCGCACGGCGCGACGCCGGAAATCTGCGTCCACGGTGCCGGCAGGTTCGGTGAAGGCGACGCGCTGTTGTCCACGGTATTGCCACCCGCAATGCTGGCGGTGTGCACGCCGTGGCCGGAGTTGACCGCATCCGCCTCGCCGTTCGGATCGGTGCAGATGCCACCGGCCGAGGTATCACAACCGATCGACTTCAGCTTGTGGTTGGTCGGGCCGAAACCACAGCTCGCGTCATCGGCAAACGATGGATGGCCGGTGTTCGTTCCGCTATCGAGAATACCAATGGTGACGCCGGCACCACGATGGATCGCATCGCCCGGCGGCGCATTCCAGATGGCCGGTGCGCCGATGAAAGCGGGACCACGGAACGTATCCAGCGGATAGATCTTGTCGGCTTCGATATCTTCCACGCCCGCCAGCGTCGCGACCTTGGCCGCCTCGCTCGCGCTGAGTTCCACGGCAATGCCATTGAACACCAGGTCGTAGCTGTGCTTGGGATGAACTTCGCGACGGATGCTGCCAGCGATATCGTGCAGGTGATTGGCCTGCACATCAATCAGATGCTTGCGGTAAGCAGTCACTTCGGGGCGCTTCACATCGAATTGCTCGCGCGATTCCGACACCGGCGCGGTGGCTTTCAGCGCGAGATTCCCGCCGCGGTAATCCAGCGCGCCGGGTTCACTGAAACGAATGATGTAGACCGATTTTTCCGTTCCTGCCGGCGCCGTATCGGCCATCGCTGGCAGCGCGGCGAACAGGCTTGCCGAACTTGCGAAAACGGTACACAGCATCTTGTTTTTTGAAGTCTTGAACATCGATTGACTCTCCAGGATTTGGATTCGGCACTGCCGAAAATTTCGCATGACTGCGCATGAGTGCACGTCATCTGTGGCTGGCTCCAGAGCAGCGAGCGCGGGCCTTGTCTCCAGAAAAACGCATGGAGCAGCCCGCATACTGTCAGATTAATCAAAATTAATCATGCCGCTTTACACAAGCTGCGAAAAATCAAACAAATCAGGCATGAGCCGCATCGGGCGTGCATCGGCTACCATTCCTTTTTCCTCGATACTCGGTAGTCCCGCCATGCGCTTGTTCAAACGAATTCTGCTTCTGCTCGTCGTGTTGATTCTGCTGGCGCTGCTCGGACTGTGGTTGACCCTGCACTGGAGCTTGCCGCGACTCGATGGCGAGCTCCAG
>JANXUW010000457.1 GCA_025351985.1 Pseudolysobacter sp. | reverse complement strand
AAAAGTCGGCAAGGTTGGGCAAAAGGTTAATGCCAAGGAATTTCGCGAGGCTTGCCGCGCGTACGCATCGGAGCAGGTGAGCTTGCAGCGCGAGGATTTCAAGCGCCTTGGCGTGCTCGGCGATTGGGAACATCCGTATCGCACGATGGACTTCAAATACGAAGCCGACATGCTGCGCGCACTCGCGAAAATCGTCAGCAACGGCCATCTCGCACGCGGCGCAAAACCCGTGCACTGGTGTTTCGATTGCGGCTCGGCACTGGCCGAGGCCGAAATCGAATACGCCGATAAAACGTCGCCGGCGATCGATGTCGCTTATGACGCAGTCGATCCGAAAGCGCTCGCGGCGAAATTCGGCGTGACGATCGATGATGGCGATATCGTTGCCGTGCCGATCTGGACGACGACGCCGTGGACGCTGCCGGCGAGTTTGGCGGTTACGCTCGGTGCAGAAATCGATTACACGCTTATCCCAGGGTTGGAGCGTGACGGACGCAAGGTTCTGCTTGTAGTTGCGGTTCTACTCGCCGATAAATGCGCGCAGCGATATGGCGCTACATTTGGTGGTGCGGCTGTACCTCACCCTAAATCGGTTTTGGGATCGGCCTTGGAACTTCTCAAACTCAAACATCCATTCTATACACGCGAAGTGCCTATCATTCTCGGCGATCACGTTTCCGCCGAAGACGGCACCGGCGCCGTGCACACCGCACCCGGGCACGGCGTCGAAGACTTCATCGTCGGCAAGAAATACGGCCTCGACGTGCTCAATCCGGTCGGCGGCAACGGCGTGTATCTGCCCGATACGGAAATTTTCGCCGGCCAATATATCTGGAAGGCGCAGGATACGATCATCGCGCTGTTGCGCGAGCGCGGCGTGTTGCTGGCCGATGAAAAAATCACGCACAGCTATCCGCATTGCTGGCGCCACAAAACGCCGGTCGCATTTCGCGCGACGCCGCAGTGGTTCATCAGCATGGAAAAAGCGGGGCTACGCGATACCGCCTTGGCCGCGATCAAGAAAGTCGATTGGGTGCCCGGCTGGGGCGAAGAACGCATCGCCGGCATGGTCGAAGGCAGGCCGGACTGGTGCATCTCGCGCCAGCGTACCTGGGGCGTGCCGATTGCGCTGTTCGTACACAAATCCACAAGTGAACCGCATCCGCGCTCGATCGAATTGATGGAGCAGGTCGCATTGCTTGTGGAGCAGGGCGGCGTCGATGTCTGGTACGAGCTGGATATCGCCGAATTGCTCGGCGCCGATGCTGAACACTACGAAAAAGTCACTGATATTCTGGATGTCTGGTTCGATTCCGGCGTCACGCATTTCTGTGTTGTCGATGCGCGACCGGAGCTGGCCGACGATGGCAAACATCCGCATACGGTGATGTATCTGGAAGGATCGGACCAGCATCGCGGCTGGTTCAATACGTCGTTGCTGACCTCGGTCGCCATGCACGGACGAGCGCCGTTCCAGCATGTGCTCACGCATGGTTTTGCCGTCGATGCGAATGGGCGCAAGATGTCCAAGTCGATCGGCAACGTGGTGGCGCCGCAGTCGGTGATGAAGACGCTTGGCGCGGATGTGTTGCGCCTGTGGGTGGCGTCCACCGATTACCGCAACGAGATGTCGGTGTCGGACGAGATCCTCAAGCGTGTATCGGATGCGTATCGGCGCATTCGCAATACCGCGCGTTTCCTGCTCGGTAATCTCGCCGGTTTCGATCCGGCCAGACATTTACTGCCGGTCAGCGAAAATCTGCTGCTCGATCAGTGGGCGATTCAACAAGCGCATGAGCTGCAAAAGTCGGTGTGCGAGGCTTACGATCGTTTCGATTTTCCGACCATCGTGCAGCGCATCCAGAACTTCTGCAGCCTGGAAATGGGCGCGTTGTATCTCGACGTGACCAAGGATCGGCTCTACACGATGCAGGCCGACAGTCCGGCGCGGCGTAGCGCGCAGAGCGCGATGTATCGCATCCTCGAAGCGATGGTGCGCTGGCTGGCGCCTATCCTCAGTTTCACGGCCGAGGAAATCTGGCAGCACATGCTGGGCGAACGTGGCGAATCGGTTTTGTTCGAAACCTGGTACGACGGCCTTGCGGTCGTCGAGACCAAGGATTCCGCCTACTGGAGCGATCTGCTGGTGATCCGCACCGCTGTTGCGCGAGTGCTTGAAGGCATGCGCAACGAAGGCAAGATCGGCGCGGCGCTGCAGGCGGATGTCACGCTGTATGCGGATTCTGCCACGCGCCTGCGCTATACGCCGGTGGCGGAGGAGTTGCGATTCTTCTTCATTACTTCGCGCCTGGATTTTGCGGATGTATCGAGCAAGCCGGTCGATGCGATAAAGGTCGACATGAGTCAGGCAGGCACACCCGAAGCGGAAGTATGGATTTCGGCGCGAGCGAGTTCTGCAACAAAATGCATCCGCTGCTGGCATTATGTAGCCGATGTCGGCAGCAATGCCGCGCATCCTGAAATCTGCGCACGCTGCATCGAGAACGTCGCCGGTAGCGGCGAAACCCGGAAATATTTCTGATGCTCGTTACCAGCACTGCGAATCCGTCATCGATGAAATCGATCTCTGCGCAAAATGCCTTGGCGTGGCTGTTGTTGTCGGCGCTGGTGATCGTGCTCGATCAAATCAGCAAGGGCGTTGTGCTGGCACAGATCGAGCTGTATCACACGGTGCCGGTGATCGCAGGTTTCCTCAACTGGACGCTGGCGTTCAACGAAGGTGCGGCGTTCAGTTTTCTCAACGATCAGGGCGGCTGGCAACGCTGGCTGTTCGGCTTGCTGGCGCTCGGTGTAAGTCTGGTGTTGATCGCATGGCTCAAGCGTACGGACCGCCACGACTGGCGCACAGCATTGCCGCTGGCGCTGGTGATCGGCGGGGCGCTTGGCAATTTGATCGATCGCGTGCGGCTTGGACACGTCGTCGATTTCATCCAGGTGTATTACGGACAATCGTATTTCCCGACATTCAATGTCGCCGATTCGGCGATCAGCGTCGGCGCGGTGTTGTTGATCGGATTGAGTCTGTTCGCGGGAAACGCAGCCGCGAAATCGCGATAATCGCTTTGCATGTTCGCGGCTGGATCCCGATGTTTCGGGATTGATTGCGACCGGAAAAATTTACGGAGATCGTAGTGGAAGTCCTGCTAGCCAATCCTCGCGGTTTTTGCGCCGGTGTCGATCGCGCCATCGAGATCGTCGAACGCGCGCTCGAATCGTTCGGCGCACCGATTTACGTGCGGCACGAAGTCGTGCACAACCGTTTTGTCGTCGACGGCTTGCGTTCGCGCGGCGCGATTTTTGTCGACGAACTCGCCGAAGTGCCGGATGGCGCCACCGTGATTTTCAGCGCGCACGGTGTCTCGCAGGATGTGCGCAGCGAAGCCATTTCGCGTGGCCTGAACGTGTTCGATGCCACATGTCCGCTGGTCACCAAGGTGCACATGGAGGTGGCGCGGCATTGCAAGGCCGGGCGCGACGTCGTACTGATCGGTCACGCCGGTCACCCCGAAGTGGAAGGTACCCTCGGGCAGTGGGATCGACTGGCAGGCAAAGGCAATATCTACTTGGTCGAAACGCCCGAAGATGTCGCCGCACTGCACGTCAACTCGCCGGATAATCTGGCTTATGCGACGCAGACGACGTTGTCGATCGACGATACGCTGGCAGTAATCGAGGCGTTGCGCCAGCGTTTTCCCGCGATCCTCGGCCCGCGCCATGACGACATTTGTTATGCCACGCAAAATCGCCAGGATGCGGTCAAGCGTCTGGGCCAACAATGCGATCTGGTGCTGGTGGTCGGTTCGCCGAACAGCTCCAACTCCAATCGCTTGCGCGAACTTGCCGAGAAACAAGGCGTACCCGCGTATCTGATCGATGGCGCCGAAGACATCGATCAAGCCTGGGTACTGGGACGTCAGCGAATCGGCGTCACTGCCGGCGCATCCGCACCGGAAAGTCTCGTGCAGGGCGTCATCGCTCGCCTGAACGAGTGGGGCGCCAGCGACGTGCAGCACCTTGAAGGAAAACCGGAAGATGTCACATTTGCGTTGCCGAAAGAGCTGCGAATCAAGCTCATATCTTAAAAAATTGCTCAACATCTTCAGCAAAAATGCCGTTCATCCGGCATTTTTTACCTCTGGCCATGCGCGACCTTGTTCGACAGTTGCGCAAAATTTATGTTAGCTCCAACTTCTCCTCAAGGCCCCGCTTGTATGGAGCTAAAAAATATCTCACCGTATCGCGCGCTCGCAGCCGCAGGCGGATTTTCGATAATCGAACTCATGACCGTAACTGCGATGGTCGGAATTCTGTTGGCTTTGGCAATACCGAGTTTCCGGGAGTTTTCGATTCGCACTCAGGTCACGCAATTGGGAAACGATCTAGTGACTGATCTTAATATCGCACGTGCAGAAGCGGTCAAGCAGGGCCTCGGCGTAGCTTTGGTGCCTACCACAGCTGGTAATTGGTCAGGCGGTTGGAGCGTGATAGCCAATACCCTTCCTGCGGCAACGACAATGCGCACTCATGCCGCGCTGCCTACCGGGTACACCATGAAAGCAGCGGCAGTAGGCGGCGTTTCTGTAACTCCATTGGCATATTCAAGCACCGGTGCCTTGGGTACGCCGAGTGTGCAAGTCGACTTTGCTATCTGTCGTCCTGATGCAAATGCCGCATTATCGCAACTGGTGGTGGTCAAATCAGTCGGCGTAATTTCATCGCAGCGCAATGTCACTGACGCAACGGCTAATATGTCCATAGGGTGTCCTGGACCATGAATGACAAGCCTGTGTGTCACATCACGTCAAAGCGCGGTTTTACGATGATGGAGGTGCTGGTTGCCATCCTCATTTTCAGTTTCGGCATGCTTGGCCTGGCCGGGCTGATGACGGTGTCGATGAAAACGAATCACGGTGCCTATCTGCGCAGCCAAGCGGTTTTTCTAGCTCAGTCGCTAGCGGATCGCATGCGCAGTAATCCGATTGGAGTTTGGGGTTCAGCTGGTACCAGCTCATATGCATTTACGGCGGCAAACCCGGTTACAGCAAGCAATCAAGACTGTAATGCAGCAACATGTAGTCCGGCCCAAGTAGCGGTACATGATTTGTATGCATGGAACCAGCAACTCGTCGATTTTTTGCCACCTCCGCCCTCGGGCAACCCTGCTGTTGTTGCTTGTGGCCTGCGTACTACAGGTCCTGTCCCGGCGACTGCTACTACTCCGGCTCAGTTGCTACAAAAGCCGCCCTACGATGGCTCTTGCACGATCACTATCAACTGGACCGAGACTACATTGAATCCGGGTGAATCGAGTGCGGCAGCGTCCACCGTGCTGCAGACCTTCACGTTGGCCTTTCAGCCCTAGATGGATCATCCCATGCGTCATGCCTCGAACCCGTTGAAATATGCCAGCCCGTCGACTCGGAATACAGGCTTTTCCCTGATTGAGTTACTGGTGGCGATAGTTCTTGGCCTATTGTTGACCGACGGCATCATCACTTTGTTCAATACCACAAGTGGTACTAGTCGCGTGCAAAACGCGTTGGCCTTGCTGCAGGAAAATGGGCGTTTCGCGACTACGCGCATCATGGAAGATCTGCGCATGGGAAATTACCAGTACTGCAGCACGTCTGGCGGTTCCGGCTTGAGTGGTCCAGGTTCTACCAGCTACGCATTGCAGGATTCGCGTCGCTCACCCGTGGTATATGCCAACAATCTTGTCCTCCCCGATACCGCAACTCCGACGCCTGTCCCTGCGGGTCCTCCTGCTTGGCCGGCGGCAACGCCATATCCACTGAGCCCGCGTTATTTCTTGCAAGGATATGACTGCAGCACCACTCCTGGCACTTGTACGCCGGCGTTACCAGCCACATTCAGTGCGCCAGCGCAAGGCAGCACTGCGACTAAGCGGGTAAATGGAACTGATGTGCTGACGCTGCGCTATCTTCAATCCCCGGGCTGGTCAGTTAACGCAGGAGGATCCAGTCAGCAGCCTGCAATCGGCGGTAGTTTGACCCAGCTAAGCATCGCACCTGCTGCAGGCGATCCGCCCATTAGCGGGTTTGTCACTGGACATTTAGCCATGCTCGCCGATTGTTCCTCAAGCGCAATATTTGGCGTCAGTGCGGCGGGTACCGTGTTTACGCCCAATGCAGCTAATTTTTCCGGAGCTGGCGTTAGCGTGGTGCAGACCGCGAGCTTCGGTTCGGATGCGCGCCTCTTTGATTTCACTGCGGATTTCGTCACCGTCACCTATTTTTTGCAGCTCAATGCCAATGCCGATGCTTCGGGCGGACTGGCTAGCTCGCTGATGCGCAGCGTTAATGGTGCCGCTGCGCAGGAGATCGTACAGGGTGTGGAACGCATGACGTTTCGTTACGGTATCGAAGATGCCAACGGAGCTACGCAATTTCTCACGGCTGCGCAGATCGAAGGCAATACTCCTGCGCTGTCGTGTCCACCTCCACCACAAGGTTATACCGTCGCACTACCCGAACCGGGCTGCTTGTGGCGTGCTGTCAAAAGTATCGAGGTTTACCTGTTGGTAAACAGCATCAATGATGTAGCTTCGAACAACGTCGACACTACTTACCGTTATACCTTTGACAATGGTGATGCTGCGCAGCAGGCGCCGGCCCCGATGCCAGTTACTGGCTTGGCCAGCGGACGCATGATGCGTCGCGAATTCCGCACATTGGTTTCACTGCGCAACAACAATTCATAGGCAGCAAAGTTATGAAACTTATGCCACTAACAAGGCTTTCTGAATTTTCGCCAGCACTCTCGCAAAAGCAACGCGGTGCCGTGCTTTTCATTGCTTTGGTGTTTCTGATCCTGCTTACTTTGGTTGCCGTCGCCGGCTCCAGTACGTCGATGATGCAGGAACGCATGGTCGGTGGTCTGCGCAATATGCAAATGGCCACGGCGGGTGCCGAGTCGGGTTTGCGTGAAGCCGAGGCCAAGCTATGGAACGCCAGTGCGACCAACCAGCCGATTTTTTCCGGCGCGAGTGGTG
>JANXUW010000376.1 GCA_025351985.1 Pseudolysobacter sp. | reverse complement strand
CTGCGCGAGCACGAGCGCGGTGTGCTGGAACAAATCGTCCGCCGCCGTCTTGAGTTGCTCCGGCGTTTCGACCTTGTGGATGCCGCGCGAAAACGAGCCATCGGGGATTTTCAGCACGATCGGAAAACCGATCAACTCCGGCAATTCGGCCAAGCGTTTGGCATCGTCGCGATATAAAACTTCGGTGCGCGGCGTGGCGAGCTTGCGCGACTTCAACAGGTCGTGCAGATAAATCTTGTTCGTGCAGCGCAGGATTGAGGTCGGATCGTCGATCACGACCATGCCTTCTTTTTCGGCCTTGTTGGCGAAGCGGTAGGTGTGATTATCCAGCGCGGTGGTTTCGCGGATGAACAGGCCGTCGTATTCGGCGAGGCGCGCGTAGTCGTTCTTGGTGATCGCGTCGACCTCGATGCCGAGTTCCTTGCCGGCCTCGATGAACTGCTTCAGCGCACGTTTGTTCGACGGCGGCATCGGATCGGCGGGATCGTGCAGCATCGCGATGTCGTAGCGGAATTTCTTGCGTGTGCGCGGCTTGCGCCAGAGTTTTTTCGAGAACTTGTCGAGTGCCTGGGCGAAACCGTCTTCCTGCGGATCGGTCAGCGTATTCAGGCTGGCCGGCTTGATCGCGCTGATCTGCCAGAGTTTCTGGCGCTCGAATTCGATGCGCAGAATCGGGCACGGAAACGTTTCGAATACCTGCCGCATGAGATCGCTCAGCGGCGTGTAGCTGGTCTCGCCGAAATACACCAGCACGCTGAAATCGGTGGTGTCGCGCTCGCCTTCGGGCAGGTATTTCTGCAGCTTCTGGTTGAGGTCATCGATGTCGATGCCGTAGATCGAACGACGGCGCAGGTCGTTGATCGTGCGCACCGACGGGATCACCTTGTGTCCGCGCGCCTCGGCCAGCAGCGACACGTAATACCCGATGCCGAGGTATTTGTAGCTGCGGCACAGGTTGATCACCTGCGTGCGTTCGTCGTCTTCGGCGCCGACCGGTTCCTTCAGATAATCCTGCGCGGTGACGACATTGTCCGACGGGTAATACGAACCCCAGTCCGACGCTTTTTCGACGACAATGACGAGCCGACTCATGCGCTAGCGGAGACTGGCAAAAAAGGCGGCGGACGGAGGCTCGTTCATGCGCTGGTATGGCTGATGATGAGAGGCGGGTGGCGGCAAGTTTGACATAGCCGCAAAGCCATGACATCAAGCAGAATGGCGACGAGAAAAGCACGCTCGCCAAATACAAAAGGAAGCAGACTGCGCGCTGCCAGATGAACAAAGACCGAACCGAATCACGAATTTTGCTGCGCCGTGGCCGCGCCGAAGATCTCGACGCGCTGGTCGCGCTTGAGCGGCGCGCTTTCACTGGCGATCATCTGTCGCGGCGCCAGTATGCGCATCATCTGCGCAGCGCTTCCGCCGAGGTCATCGTGGCGACGGCCGGCACAGTTTTACACGGCAAGGCATTGCTGTTTTTTCGTCGCGGCCAGGATATTGCGCGGCTGTATTCGATCGCGGTGGCGCATGAGGCGCGTGGCCAGGGCGTCGGCGAAAAACTGTTGCAGGCCTGCGAGCGCGCGGCGATTGCGCGCGGCTGTACGCGACTGCGTCTGGAAGTGCGGCAGGACAATCCCGGCGCGCAACGTTTGTACGAGCGTTTGGGTTATCGGCGTTTCGGTGCACGGATCGGCTATTACGAAGACGGCGCCGATGCATGGCGCTACGAGAGGCGGCTTGTCGCTGCTCGATAGAGCCGTGAACTTCGCTGCAATCAATCCCGCCGCGGTCAGGTCAGAGACTTGCTGGTAATTGTTCCGCGTCGCCAACACGCATATCCTCGGGTTTCCTTTCGGAGAGAGTTCCATGTCGCATTCGATCACGCTGCGCCCGCTGCCGGTTTTTACCTTCATCGCCATCGGTTTGCTGGCGGCTTGCGCCGGCAATTCGACACGCGACAGCAAACCCGTCGCGCCAGTCGTGGCGCCGCTGCCGAAGCCGCCGGTCGCAGCGCTGAAACCCTACGAAATCAAGTCGCCGAACGGCATGCGCATCGACAACTATTACTGGCTGCGCGACGACACGCGCAGCAATCCCGACATGCTCGCGTACCTGAAGGCAGAGAACGATTATTACGCCGTGATGAGTGCGCATGCCAAGCCGCTCGAAGACAAGCTGTACGGCGAAATTGTCGGTCGCATCAAGCAGGATGACAGCAGCGTGCCGGCCAAACATCGGCATTTTTTCTACTACACGCGTTATCTCGAAGGCAGCCAGTATCCGCTGTATGCGCGCAAGAAAGACAATCTCGCCGCGCCGGAACAAATCATGCTGGATGGCAGCGAACTTGCCAAAGGCCATGACTTTTTCCAGGTCGCGAGTTTGCAGGTCAGTCCGAATGAACATCTGCTGGCCTACGCCGACGACACCAGCGGGCGACGCCAGTACACGGTGCATTTCAAGGATCTCGACAGCGGCAAGATCCTGCCCGACGAAATAAAAAACACGCCGGCGTCGATGGCCTGGGCCGACGACAACAAGACCGTGTTCTACGTCGAAAACGATCCGGTCACCTTGCTCACCGTGCGCGTGAAAAAACACGTGATCGGCAGCAGCAGCGCCAGCGACAAGGTCGTCTACGAGGAACGCGATCCGAGTTATTACATGGGCGTGAGCCGCAGCGGCGACGAAAAATTCGTGGTCATCGACGAGCACAGTACGTTGTCGGCCGAGGTGCGTTTCCTGCCAGCGACGCGGCCGAACGGCACATTTCGTGTGTTGCTGCCGCGCGAACACGATCACGAATACGGCGCCGACCATATCGGCAATCGCTGGATCGTGCGCAGCAACTGGAACGCGAAAAATTTCCGTCTCATGCAGCTCAACGATGCCGACGTCGGCAACAAACAACGCTGGCGCGAAATCGTGCCGGCTTCGAACTCCGTGCTGATCGAAAATTTCACGCTGTTCAAGAATTACCTCGCGATCGGCGAGCGCAGCGACGGTTTGCAACGCATCCTGATCAAGCCGTGGCAAGGCGGCAAGGAATCGTTCGTCAAATCCGACGAGGCTGCGTACAGCGCCACACTCGGCAACAACCGCGAGCAGGATAGCGACGTGCTGCGTTACGACTACACCTCGCTGGCCACGCCGAACACGGTCTATGACATCGACATGCGCAGCGGTGAACGCACGCAGCGCAAGCGCGATGTCGTGCTCGGCGATTTCGATAGCAACAATTACGTGACCGAACGAGTCTGGGCGCCGGCGCGCGATGGCGTGAAAGTGCCGGTGTCGTTGGTGTATCGCCGCGGGTTCAAGAAGGACGGCAGCGCGCCGCTGTATCAACACGGCTATGGCTCGTATGGCATTTCCAGCGACCCGCGTTTCAGTGCGGCGCAATTGAGTTTGCTGGATCGCGGTTTTGTCGTCGCGATCGCACACGTGCGCGGTGGCGAGGAACTCGGCCGGCAGTGGTACGAAGACGGCAAACTGCTGCACAAGAAAAACACCTTCACCGATTTCATCGACGTCAGCGAATATCTGGTCGCGCAAGGTTACGCGGCGAAAGACAAGGTGTTCGCGGTCGGCGGCAGCGCGGGTGGATTGCTGATGGGCGCGATCGCCAACCTCGCGCCGCAGGATTATCGCGGCATCGTCGCGCATGTGCCGTTCGTCGATGTGGTCACGACCATGCTCGACGAAAGCATCCCGCTCACGACCAACGAATTCGACGAATGGGGCAATCCGAAGCAGACCACGTTCTACGATTACATGTTGTCGTATTCGCCATACGACAACGTCAAGGCCCAAGCCTATCCGCCGCTGCTCGTGACGACCGGATTATGGGATTCGCAAGTGCAATATTACGAGCCGAGCAAATGGGTGGCGAAGCTGCGTGCGATGAAGACCGATCAGAATCCGCTACTGTTCAAGGTCAATATGGAGGCCGGTCACGGCGGCAAGTCCGGGCGCTTCGAGCGTTATCGCGAGACGGCGCAAGAATATGCATTTGTGCTCGATCAGTTGCAGGTGGCGCAGTAGGCGTATCGACATTCGCGCTATCAGTTTTGCTCGTCATCCCAGCGTCCCTTTTCGGGACGCTGGGATGACGGCTTCTTTTCAAATTCTCGCGTCTTGCTCACCATCCCGCCGCGTGCAACTTTTCCGCGCTCGCCGCATCCGCCGGGCGCGCGATCAAACCACCGAGCGGACTCAGACTGACCTGATAACTCGTGCCGTCCAGCAGCGGCAGGTACGCGGCGCTGCCGTACTCGGCATCGATCCACGGCAGCCATTGCGGGAAGCGTTTTTTCAGTTGCCACAGGTCGACGATGCTGTCGCTGGAAAGCGCTTGCGCAGTCGGCGCGGTGCTGGTGGTTTGCGCGAGGTCGCGAAAGCGGCCGCTGATGCGTTCGAGCCGGTAAAGCGGTTGCGCGCCGAGCATCACCGCGCGCGGCTGCCACTTGATCACGCGCGCGTCGATCTGCCATTCGTCACCGCGCAGATCGGCCTGCTCGCTGCGACCGTCGGGCAATTCCAGCACGAGCGCAAAATGTTGCGCATCGAGTTGCCGCACGGCGATTTTCGCGACCGGCGATTCTTCGACCAGACGGTGATAACCGATCAGCGCGGTGCCAAGCCCGGCGCTGCCGATCGCGAGCAGGAAAAATATCACCGCCCAGAGCAATCGATGCACACCTCGCGCGTGATGACGCTGGCGAAAATGTCGTCGCCCGGCGCGCACGTGGCTGATCGCAAACAGCAACACCAGCAACGCGAAACCGTACAGCAGGAGATTGATCGTGGACATGGCTAGGCGATCGCAGCATGGATATTGCGGCGATCATAACGTGCCGCGGCGTGATCCGCAGCGCGGCGACGCAGATCGCCGACTACATGTAGTAATAATGCACGACGTGGAAAAAAATCGGTGCGGCGAAACACAACGAATCGATGCGATCGAGCACGCCG
>JANXUW010000364.1 GCA_025351985.1 Pseudolysobacter sp. | reverse complement strand
TTTTCGCGAGATCGACCAACCATGCGCGTGCCCGTACTGACCTATCACGGCGTGAACGTCGCCGGGGATGACTACCTCGGCAACGATCACATCGCGCTTGCCACCGACCTGCGCCTGATCAGCGATGCCGGCTTGCGTATCGTGCCGCTGATGTGGGTCGTGCAACAGTTGCTCGGCCTCGCCGAACGCGACCTGAGCGGCTGTGTCGCGCTCAGCTGCGATGACGGCAGCGACTACGATTATTTCGATCTCGATTATCCGCCGCACGGTCTGCAACGCAGCTTCTTCAACACGCTGCTGGATTTCCGCCGTGAGCGCGGCCATGCGGCGCAACCCGATCTGCACCTGACCAGCTTCGTGATCGCTTCACCGGATGCACGTCGCGAAATGGATCAGCGCTGCCTGTTCGGGCGCGATGCGTTGCGCAACACCTGGTGGCGTGCCGCGCAGGCATCCGGACTCATGGCGATCGAGAATCACAGTTGGGATCACAACCATCCCGAACTCAGCGGCAACGGCCCAGACGGCATGCCGCGCGGCTCGTTTCTCGACGTGAATAATCGCGCCCGGGCCGATGCGGAAATTATCGCGGCAGCGCGCTATATCGATGCGCTGCTCGCGCCACAACGTTGCCGCCTGTTCTGTTATCCGTTCAGTCATGTCAGCGATTATCTGCGCACGGAATATCTGCCGAATCATCAAGCCGAACACGGCATGCTCGCGGCGTTCGGCGACGGTGCAACGCCGATCACGATGGATAGCGATCGCTGGAATCTGCCACGTTATATTTGCGGCTATCACTGGAAATCAGCGCAGGAGTTTATTGTCCTTCTGGGCAATGCAGGATAGAGATACTGCCGAAAACATAGCCGATTGCCGTTGGCAAAAAAACGATATTCTCGGAATATCTGCATAGTCTGCTGCAGTCATTCACCGACTTGCCGCGCGTATCGAAATATTCTGCAAAAAGCAAAAAAATCACTCCTTCGGCAGATTGCGTACGCCGTGTGGTACGTGCCCGGTAGCGACATGCTGGCGTGCGGATTCGACATTCACATGCGAATCGTCGAAAAAAATATCCGCGCCGAACGCCTGCAGGAACGGACCTTTTTCGCGACCGCCGAGAAACAGCGCCTCGTCCAGCCGCACACCCCACTCGCGCAATGTCAGGATCACGCGCTTGTGCGCGGGCGCCGAACGCGCCGTGACGAGCGCGGTGCGGATCGGCGAGTTCTCTAGCGGAAACGCCGCCTGGATGCGGTGCATTGCGATCAGGAATTCGCGAAATGGCCCGACCGGTAACGGCAACGCGGCATTCTCGTTTTCGTAGCGGCTGAACGCTTCGAGGCCTTGCTCGAACGAAACCCGTTCCGACTCGTCGCCAAAAATCACCGCATCGCCATCGAACGCGATGCGCAATTGATCGGAGTGCGTTTGCGGCGCTTTCGACGGCAGGATGGTCGCCGCGGCGACGCCAGCCTGCAGCGCCTGCGCCACGTCTTCGGCATTCGACGACAGGAAAAGATTCGCGCCAAACGGCTGCGCATACGGATGCGTCGGCGCGCCGTTGGTGAACGCGGCACGTGTGATTTCCAGGCCGTAATGCTCGATCGCATTGAAGATGCGCAATCCGGTATCGCTGGAATTGCGCGACAACAGAATCACTTCGACGCGCGGCATCGCAGGTGCCAGCTGATTCAGCCGCAACAGTTTCTGCACGAGCGGGAATGCGATGCCCGGCGCGAGCAGTTCGTCCTCGCGCTGGCGTTGATCGCGCGCGTAGGCTTCCAGCCCTTCGCGCTCGAACAGGGCATGGCTCGCGCTCAGGTCGAACAACGCGCGCGAAGAAATCGCGACGATCAGTTTTTCGTCGCGATTCCCCTCGCCGTCATGGCCGGCGTTTTCAAATGGCATCGTATTCGGCAAATCAATGCTCCACCGGCAATGGATACATACGGGCCCTTGCCCGCATCGTGTGCATGCGCGCTGCGAACGATACCAGCCAGCGCACGTCAGTTGTTTGCATCGCTGCCGAAACCGTTGGCGAAAATCTTCTCGGCAACCTTGAAAGCCGCATAAACGTCTATACGGCCAGATCCCTGTACCGGATTCGGGAACGTTGTCGCGGCGATGCCACCACAGCTTTGTGTGCCGCCGCTGATATGCACGGCGGTCGATCGCAGCAGATTCGCGATCTGGTCGGGATGGCCTTTCAATGCCGGGTTCGTCGCCATCAACAACGCCGCCGCGCCAGCCACATGCGGCGTGGCCATGCTGGTGCCGCTCAGTGTGCTATATGCGCTCACCGATGTTTTGTACGAAGAGCGCACGCTGGAACCCGGCGCGGCTGCATCCGGCAATACACGTGCAGATCCTGTGACCGGACCGCGACTGGAAAAACTCGAAACGCCATCGGTCGAGGTTGTCGATGCAACGACAAAAGCGCTGTCGTAGGTTGCCGGTGCATCGAAGATGGTGGAGCACCCGGAGCTGCTGGCGCTGGCATCGTTGCCGGCCGCGGCCGCAAAAAAGATACCTGCGGCGACGACATTATTGACCGTATCCACCAGCTCCAAACCGGTATTGCAGCCTTCATCCGCAGGGCAGCCCCACGAGTTGCTGATGACGTCGGGCGCCAGATCCGGTCGTGGATTCTGGTTGGCCAGATCGGTCGGCGCCATCATCCACTGCATGCACTCGATATACCGCGCCGGCGTACCAGCACCTGCATTCATGTTGCGGCAGCCGATCCAGCGGGCGCCGGGCGCGACGCCCGTCTGGTTGGAGCCACCATCATCCCCGAGCATCGTGCCCACGGTATGCGTGCCGTGACCGTTGTCGTCGCAAGGCGCGGGAGAATTCGCGACGCAGCTGCTGTTGGCGACGTGAATCGCGTCGTGCCAGTTGTAGTTGTGATCGGCGACCGTGCCGTTCCAGCCACGATATTTGGCCTTGAGCGCGTCGTGATCCCAGCGATATCCCGTGTCTTCGCCCGCGATCACCACGCCCTTCCCGTTAATGCCCGCCGCCCACACCGATGGCGCACCGATCGTGCTCACGCCCCACTCGACGGATTTGATGGCGTCCGGCGATTGCACCGTGGCGATCGTGTCCTGCGCTTGCGGCAGGCGATTGACGTAAGACGTGTTCCGATTGAGCGCAAGCACCTCGCTGCGCTCGGCCACTGCTTCGAGCGTTGCCGCATCGGCTCGCAGCCATATCGAATTGGTCACCCAGAATGCACGGTATTCGATGTGCCGGTTGTCCAGCCACGCGCGCAACGCGGCCTGGCTATCCTGCGCCGTGCCCTGCAGCATCGCCACCCACGCACGACGGCGCGCGAGATAATCCAGATTCGGATCGAGCAAGGCCGCATTGGCACTGGCGTTGAGTTGCACGAGAGTTTCGATGGCCGTACCGCGCTGCGCGACGGCTTGCTGCACGACGGGATCCAGCTTGTTTTTTGCCGTCGGCGAGAGTGCGGCGCCGGCCTGGGTCGCGGCCAGCAGCATGCTGGTCGTCAAGATCAATTTTTCGATAGCGAATAGCGATGACTTCATGGGAGATTTTCTCTCTCTGGGGTTGTGGGCGGATAGCTGCAAGCGTCCGACATCCCCGTCATGCGCGAGCAGCTACAGTTCGAACTGCTCATTGAGTATGCGATCTTCGAGATTGTGTTCGGGATCGAACAATAACGTAACGGTTCGATCAGTGACAGCACGCACGGTGATCTCGACCACGTCGCGCGCCTCGCTCGAATCTGCGGTGGCACTGACAGGTCGCTTGTACGGATCGAGCACTTCGAATTTGACTTCGGTCTCGGCGCGCAGGATCGCACCACGCCAGCGCCGCGGGCGGAACGGGCTGATCGGGGTGAGTGCGAGAACGTTGGAATCCAGCGGCAGAATCGGGCCGTGCGCGGACAGGTTATACGCCGTGCTGCCGGCTGGTGTGGAAACCAGGATGCCGTCGCAAACCAGCTCGGGCAACTTGACGATGCCATTCAACGACACGCGAATATGCGCGGCCTGTTTGGTCTGGCGCAACAAGGACACTTCGTTGAACGCCAGCGAAGTCATGCTTGTGCCGGCCTCGGAAACCGTGCGCATCAGCAGCGGGCGCAATATCGCTGCCTGTGCTTTTTCGAGGCGCGTGAGCAGATTCTCCGGCTGGTACTGGTTCATGAGAAAACCGACCGCACCGAGTTTCATGCCATACACCGGCACGCCGAATTCGAGGTTGCGATGCAATGCACGCAACATGAAACCGTCGCCGCCGAGCGCAACGATCACGCTCGCCTGGGCCAGCGGCACGTCTTCATAACGCCGCCGCATTTCGAGCAGCGCCGCTTGCGCTTCCTCGGTATTGCTGGCTACAAAAGCGATACGCTGATCGGTCACTCGTTATCCCTTCTATCGCTCAAAAAGAGGTCAACGCGCATGCGATTGCAACGCGCATTGTTTGAAGGATCATACGGTAGCACTCGCGAACGGGGAACGGGGAACGGGGAACGGAAAGTAGCGGCAGGCTGTGGGCATGACGATCTTTTCTTCGCGGAAAGGAGTTCGTCATCCCAGCGAAGGCTGGGATCCATTTTGA
>JANXUW010000326.1 GCA_025351985.1 Pseudolysobacter sp. | reverse complement strand
CGTGGTGCCGGAAGAGATCAGCGCGTGGAAACCGGAGACCGAGCCGCACGCGATCGTGATGAACAGGAACGGGAACAAGCTGCCGGCCCAGACCGGACCGCTGCCATCGACGAACTTGGTAATCGCCGGCATGTGCAGCGGCGGCATGACGAACACGATCGCCACGGCGAGCAGCCCGACCGTACCGATTTTCAGGAAGGTCGATAAATAATCGCGTGGCGCCAGCAACAGCCACACCGGCATCACCGAGGCGACAAAACCGTAGCCGATCAGCATCCACGCCAGCGCTTTGCCATCGAAGGTGAAAGCTGGCGCGAGATCGGGGCTGGCCGCAACCTGGCCACCGCCCCAGATCGCGAGCAGCAAAAGAAAGAAACCCACCACCGAGACTTCGAGAATCTTGCCGGGCCGCACGAAGCGCAGATAAATGCCCATCAATACCGCGATCGGAATCGTCGCCATCACCGTGAACGTGCCCCACGGGCTGATCGCCAGCGCCTTGACCACGATCAGCGCGAGTACCGCCAGCAGGATGATCATGATCATGAGGATGCCGATCATCGCGATCAGGCCGGCGACATTGCCGAGTTCGGAACGGATCATCTCGCCGAGGCTCTTGCCATCGCGGCGCACCGACAGAAACAGGATCACGAAATCCTGCACGCCACCGGCGAACAGCACGCCGACGAGGATCCACAAGGTGCCGGGCAGGTAACCCATCTGCGCGGCAAGCACGGGGCCGACGAGCGGACCGGCGCCGGCGATCGCGGCGAAATGATGGCCGAACAATACGTTCTTGTCGGTCGGTACAAAATCGAGGCCGTCGTTGCGCCGCTGCGCCGGTGTGGCGCGACTGCCGTCGAGTTGCAATACGTTTGTCGCGATGTAGCGACTGTAGAACCGGTAGGCGATCATGAACACCGACACGGATGCGGCGACCAGCCATAACGCATTGATGTTTTCGCCGCGTTCGAGGGCGACTACGCCGAGACAGAACGCGCCGAATACGGCGAATACGAGCCAAGCCAGATTACGAGCGATGATGGGCATAACGGCGCCTCCCCAAACGAAGGTGACAGCATCGGTTTCCGCCGCGCTCAGGTCAAGACGCAGCGCACATACTTTAGTCTCGCTTTAGTCGAGGCTGTGCGCTGGTACCGAGCAACGAGAATTTTACGCCGCCTCTCTTATCCTCCGCGCGAACTGATCCGGGCTGGGGAAGATGAAAAAAATAGTGAGTCGATCGTTGTCGATCGCCGGTTTGTTGTTGTCGGTATTACTGTCCGTGGATGGCTCGTTCGCGGCCGATGCGATTGCGCCGACAACGGAAAATGCGCTGCCGCCGTTCCAGATCGAGCACAGTTTTGTGCATACGCTGGCATCGTCGAAACTGCAGCGCAGCTACGAAATCTACATCAAGCTGCCGCCCGGGTACGACAAGCCGGAAAATGCGCAGCACCGCTATCCCGTGGTTTATCTCAACGACGGGCCGTACACGTTTCAGGTCGCGTCGGGCGAAACGCGTGTGCCGTTCAGTCACGGCACGTTCGAGGAGTTCATCCTGGTCGGTCTGTCGTATGCGCAAGGCGAGGATGGCGCCATCAGCCGCGAACGCGATCTCACGCCGACGCTCGACATTCGTCACAAACCTTATGCCACCGGCGGCGCGCGCGCCTATCTCGGATTTCTCGAAAACGAAGTCATGCCGCTGGTCGAAAAAACCTATCGTATCGATGCGCAGCGACGCACGCTGGCCGGGCAATCCTACGGCGGTTTGTTCGGGTTATGGGTGATGCTCAACGAGCCCGAGCTGTTCCAGAACTATATCCTCACGAGCACGTCGCTCTGGTACAACAACCGGACGATGTTCGAGCAGGAGACGGCGTTCGCCACACATCACACCGACCTCAAGGCCAACGTGTTTTTTGCCATCGGTCAAATGGAACATCCGGCGCCGTGCGGACGTTTGAAATCGGAGTGTTCGGATTTCGACATGGTCGCCGATCAGGCGGCAATGGTGAAACAACTGCGCTCGCACAATTACAAAAACCTGCAACTGCATACGAAGGTGATTCCTGGCGCGTATCACACCACGACGTTTCCGAGCGGATTGTTGTGGGCATTGCAGGAGTTGTTTCTGACGCAGCGCGAGCCGGCAAAATGAGCGATCTAATTGATCCAGCGATAGCATCATTGCGCGTGGTAAATCCGGCGACAACGGATCGCAATGCCGGCATCGACGCGCTGCGCGGCATGTCGATCCTGTTCGTTATCCTCAACCATATCGGCATACGCATTCCGCTGGCAAAGACCGCGCTGGCGACCTTGATCCCGGCGTGGTTTCTGCAGCGCGTGAATTACAACGGTTACGAAGCGGTGTTCATTTTTTTCGTGATTTCCGGATTCCTGATCACGCGCCGCGCGCAAGAGCGCTGGGGCGAGTTGCGCCAGATGCCGCCGCGAGAATTTTATTTGCGGCGTGCGGCGCGCATCGTGCCGTGCCTGTTGCTGGTCATCGCGCTACTGAGCTTGTCGCATCTGCTCGACGTGCCGAATTTCGTCATCGACAAGCCCGCTCAATCGCTGCCCGCGGCCATTGCCGCGGCGCTTGGTTTGTATCTGAACTGGTATGAGGGTGTGACCGGCTATCTGCCGGGTGGCTGGGATGTGCTCTGGTCGTTGTCGATCGAAGAAGTTTTCTATATCGCGTTCCCGCTGGTGTGCCTGACGCTGGGCCGCAGCCGCTGGTTATTTACGCTGAGCCTGGGTTTGCTGGCGTTGTCGCTACCGTTCACACGCGCGGCGATTGTCGGCAATGAAATCTGGCTGGAGAAAGCCTATCTGCCCGGCATGTCGGCGATTGCGATCGGCGTGCTCACGGCAATGTTGGCTGCACGATTTTCGCAACCCAAACCGTGGCTTGCGCCGGTACTCTGTCTGATTGGAATTCTTGGTATCGGTGTAGTGTTGTTTGCGGCGAGTTTTGTCTGGCATCTGATTCACGACGGCGCGGTGTTGTTGCTCTGTCTTTTTGCCGCAACGCTCGTGCTCGGCTTGCATTGGCAAGCGGTTTCGACTTCGCCGTGGCGGTTGCGCTGGCTCGGCGGGCTGCGCTCGTGCGGCCGCCTCAGTTATGAAATTTATCTGTTCCACATGTTCTGCGTCTTCGGTGTGCTCGACATCGCTCATGCCAGTGGCCTGGGCGTCGAGTGGGGCTTTATCTGGTACGTGCCGGTGATCGGCTCATCGTGGCTGCTTGGCTGGCTCGTGGCGCGTGGTTTTTCGGTGCGATGCGAGCGCTGGTTGCGTTGCAGGTTTACGGCGAAATCGCGCGTCACGCGCTGATTTTTCCGGTGGGCCGAACTGCGCTGGCAGGCGTCACAGCAAATCCAGCAACAAAAAAAGATGCTGCGTCTGTCGATTTTGCGTGCCTACGTTCGTCGCATCAGTATGGTCTGAGCGAATCGCTGCATCGATGCAAACCGTTGTGCGCCATCACCAGCACGCACTACACGCCGGATAGCGGCATTGAGATTTTTTTTTCAAGCTCTCGATTACGGGCGTTCTGATTCGACGTCATCAAGCAACCGCAACTCCGCAATAAATCATCTATCAAAGGAATCACCATGCAAATGACCGCCTATTTGTTTTTCGATGGCAACTGCGCCGAAGCCATGCATTATTACGAGCGCGCGCTCGGCGGCAAGATCGAAATGTCGATGACCCAGGCCGATGATCCCACGGCAGCGGCGCAGACACCGCCCGATAGCCCCGCGCGCATCATCCACGCGCGCCTGGATTTTGCCGGCGGCGTATTGATGGCGTCCGACTGGATGGCCGGTCACGCTTATCCCGGCATGAGCGGTTTCGCGCTGTCACTAGCTTACACCACAGTGGCCGATGCGAAAAAGATATTCGATGTATTGGCCGACGGCGGCACAGTGACCATGCCGTTCGAGGAAACCTTCTGGGTCGAGGCGTTCGGCATGCTGACCGATCGTTTTGGCACGCGATGGATGGTCAATGGCGGCAAAGCCAAAGTCTGAGTCGCCTCGGCATCACGCCACAGCAAGCAGGCGCCTGCAGAATTTAAACGTGCGGCGGCAATGACCCGAAACGTGTGCGAGCGTGAACAATTGTTGACGCTCGCGGCGAGCGTCCATCGAATCGACGCAAACCCTACAACCACTTGGAGCGCTTGAGCCAAATGAACAGGCTGGTGCAGATCAGCACGGTGGCGCCGATCATGTAGTGGTAGCCGTTTTCAAGCTCCGGCATGTTGTGGAAATTCATGCCGTACCAGCTCGCGATAAGGGTGGGCGCGGCGAGCAGCGCAGCCCAGCCGGCGAGGCGTTTGACCACTTCGTTCTGGCTCACCGTCACCATCGACATGTTGACCGTCATCGCCGAGCTGAGCAGTTCGCCCATCGCGTTGGTGGCGTCGCTGATGCGTGCGGCGTGATCGAATACGTCGCGCAGATACACGCGGACTTCGTCGCAGATCAGGTTCGGAAAAAAACGCGTGAGCTGGTTGAGGATGTCTTGTAGCGGCGATACCGCAAGGCGCAACGTCACCAGTTCGCGTTTCAATCGATACAGGCGTTCGAGCGTTTCGCGGCGAAAGGTGTCGTGAAAAATATCCTTCTCGAGCGCGGTGAGTTCTTCCTGGAAGGTATTCACGATCGGCAGGAAATTGTCGACGATGAAATCGAGCACCGCATACAGCACGTAACTCGGGCCGAGCATGAGCAGCTCGGGCGTCTGCTCGCAACTCTTGCGTGCGGGCGCATACGACAACGACGCGCCGTGACGCACGGTCACGAAATAACGTGGGCCGATGAAGATATGCGTTTCGCCGAAACGGATCTTGCCTTCGACCACCTGTGCGGTGTGGATGACGATGAACAGCGAATCGCCGTAGACCTCGATCTTCGGCCGTTGGTGCGCAAGATGGGCGTCTTCGATGGCGAGGTCGTGCAGGCCGAATTCCTCCTGCAGTTTTTCGAGCAAGGCCTCGTCGGGCTCGTGCAATCCGACCCAGACGAAACAGTCAGTGCGCGGTAGCACATCGCTGATCGCCTCGATCGTGATGTCGTCGAGTTTGCGTCCGGTTTCTTTCGAATAGACGGCGCAATTCACCACCATCGGTTCGTTCGGTTGACTCGTGCTGGGCAACATCATGGGCGCACTCCGTTGTCGTTATCGCGGGATAATGCCGCAGTTGATGTTGCAACGGCAATCGCGAGCGCTGCGCTCTATCGCGCGATGGGGGATGAATCAGCTACGACGATTTCTGGCGTGGTTTTGCGCCACCAGCAACGCCACATGCAGTGGCAGCAGCAGCGCGATCCACTGCCGATTGTCCTGCGGAAACCACGGCAGAATCTTGGCGAACCAGGCGAATGCCGCGAGCACGACGATCAGCACGGTCAGGTATCGTGCAAAACGGCTCGGCAACCAGCGTGCACGCGCGCTTGCGATCCAGCTCGGCAACAGCAACAGGCATAGCGGATTAAACAGCAGCAGATTTTCGTTGCGCCACGCGAACTGGTGTTCGGTGAAGGCCCACAGCGCGATCAGCAGCAAGCCGGATAGGCCGATTATGAGTACGCTGATACTGCTCAGCGTGGCGAGACTGTAGCGCGCCCAGGATCGATCGCGACGTTTTGCGAGCCAGATCAGCAGCAGTGAAAAAGAGATCCCGATCGCGAAAAATTGCCAGACCCAATACGGCGCGAATTCCGGCGGATCGGGAATCGCCGCCTTGGCCAACAGCATATCGCGCGCGACCAGCGGCACGCTCTGGCCGGCATCGTCGCGCACGCTGAGCTCACGCAGATGGCGCATGAGTTCGGTCGGCACAAAACTTTCGTCCCAGAACGACAGGCGCTGGTCGGCGAGCGGGCCGAGGCCGATGTCCATGCCGATCATTGCCCCAAATTCCGGGCGCATCAGACGCAGTGCGTCCATGCGATAACTGAAGCCGCGCGACGGCGACGCGGTCTGCAGGTGCAGCGCATCGCCGAGCGCGAGATTCAGCGCATCGCGCACCTTGGTGGAGCAATTGCTGCGAAAATAATCGTAACGATAATGCGCATTTTCGGGTCGCAGATTCCACTGCAGGAACTGATCGAGCTTGAGCCGCTGCGGCGGACTGAGGTTCAGATCCTGGCGCTGAACCGAACGTCCTTCGGCCACATAAACGGCCAAATCGCGATCGGCGTCGTTGACGTCCATGCGATACCGCATGATGCCGCGCAGGAAGTTCGGCATGAAATCGCTTTCGCCGAAATCGAAGATACCGTAGTTGTAGGTGAGCGCCTCGCCGGTGTTGCGGTCTTCGACCAGCAGCGCGTTGTGGCCGAACCGTTCCCAGATTTCCTCGCCGGGGCCAAACGTGATCAACGCGATGTCGAGATTTTCGCCAGGCTGGCCGGATGTCCAGTTCGCCTCGACGGCATGGCCGAGGGTGAACGGAAAAAACAGCAGGAGAAAACGGGCGATCAGCGACAGGAAACGGCGATGCGGAACGTTGAAGCGCACCTCAAGCCTCGTTGATGCGGACGCAAAACTGGTGCACGCGCCGGTCGTCGGCCTTGGTCACCTGAAAGTTGAACTGGCCGATCACGGCTTCCTCGCCGGACTCGGGCAAGTGGCCGATTTCGGAGGTGACCAGTCCGCCGACGGTATCGAATTCGTCATCGCCGAAATTGCTGCCGAGATGGTCGTTGAAATCCGCGATCGGCGTAAGCGCGCTGACGAGATACGCACCGTCGGCCTGCGCCTGGATGTGCAACTGTTCGGCCGGGTCGTCGTCATCGTGTTCGTCGTCGATCTCGCCGACGATTTGTTCCAGCACGTCCTCGATCGTGATGAGCCCGGCGACGCCGCCGTATTCGTCGACCACGATCGCCATGTGATTGCGACTCTGGCGGAAATCCTTGAGCAGGATGTTGAGGCGCTTCGACTCCGGAATCAGAATCACCGGGCGCACGAGTGCGCGGATATCGCAGGCCGGTGCACCTTCGACAAAACATTGCAGCAGATCTTTCGCCAGCAGCACGCCGAGGATGTCGTCCTTGTCTTCGCCGTGCGCAGGGAAACGCGAGTGGCCCGACGACAACGCGATATCGAGAATTTCGGCGAGCGCCGCATCCACCGACACCGACACCATTTGTGCACGCGGCACCATCACGTCGCTGACTTGCAGTTCGGAAACTTCGATCGCACCTTCGAGCATCGACAAGGTGTCGTTGCTGAGCAGGCCGTTGGCCTGGGCGGTGCGCAATTCCTCGATCAACTCTTCGCGGCTGCGCGGCTCGCCGGAGAAGGCTTGGCCGAGACGCGCGAACCAGGATTTGGGGGCAGGGGGACTAGGGTGGTCCTCGCTCATGGATGTTCGGAGTCATGCCCGTGGGGCGGACGTATTAGTGTACCTGAAGTTAGGTACAACTCAGAAATTCGCAAGTAATCGCATTTTCATAACCTTATGAAATAGATACACAAGTGCCCGAGTTTTGAGGATAAAATTGTTCACAGACGAATGTCGCGTTTGCGTAGTTGCATGCATCGCATTCATCTCACGCATAGGGATCGCCTATGCCAAAACGATGCAGGACGCGCCGTTCGATCGCCTCCATGCGCTCGGCGTCGGCCTCGATTTCGTGATCGTGACCGAGCAGATGCAGCACGCCATGCACGGTCAAGTGGGCGTAATGATCGCGCCGTTTTTTGTCTTGCTCCGCCGCCTCGCGCGCTACCACCGGCGCGCAGATCACGAGGTCACCAAGCAGTGGCAATTTGATGCCGGGCGGCAGCTCGACCGGAAACGACAACACATTGGTGGCGTAGTCCTTGCCGCGATATTGCCGATTGAGTTCGCGACCTTCCACGCTATCGACGAGACGTATCGACAGTTCTGCCGAACGCCGGCGTTGCTGTTGCAACGTCGCTGTAACCCAGTGTCGAAAAGAGGTTGCCGCCGGAATTCCAGCGCGGGATACTGCGTACGAAAGATGAAGTTGCAGCATCGTTTATTGATCGCGACAACGCGGACGCGGATTTATCATGATGCGGTCTCGCCGCTGTTTTCACCGCGACGTTTTGCCTGTTCCGCCTTGCGCTGCGCTTCCTGCTGCGAACTTTGCAGATCAAAAGCCTCGTAGGCGCGCACGATGCGTTGCACCAGCGGATGACGCACGACGTCTTTGGCGGTGAAAAAAGTGAAGTTGATGCCGTTCACGTCGCGCAGGATTTCGATTGCCTGACGCAAGCCGGAGGTCTGGTGTTTCGGCAGATCGATCTGCGTGACGTCGCCGGTGATGACCGCGTTCGAGCCGAAACCCAGCCGCGTCAGGAACATCTTCATCTGCTCGACCGTGGTGTTCTGCGCTTCGTCGAGAATCACGAACGAATCGTTGAGTGTGCGTCCGCGCATGTAGGCCAGCGGCGCGACTTCGATCACGTTGCGCTCGATCAGCTTGCTGACTTTTTCGAAGCCGAGCATTTCGTACAGCGCGTCGTACAGCGGACGCAAATACGGATCGACTTTCTGGCTCAGATCGCCCGGCAGGAAACCGAGTTTTTCGCCAGCCTCGACCGCCGGGCGTACCAGGATCAAACGCTGCACGCGATTCGATTCGAGCGCTTCCACGGCCATCGCCACGGCGAGGTAAGTTTTGCCGGTGCCGGCCGGGCCGACGCCGAAATTGATGTCGTGCGTGGCGATCGCATGCAGATAGCGTTGCTGGTTCGGGCCGCGGCCCTTCACCACGCCGCGTTTCACCTTGATCGTGATTTCCTGTGCACCTTCGGCGGCGCGCGCGTCGAGTTCCTCGATGCCCGATTCCTGCAGGTACAAGTTCAGGTTATGCGCGGTCAACGGTTCATCTTCGGTGCCGTCGTAGAGGTCGCGCAGCACTTTTGCAGCGAGGCTGGTGGAATGCTCGGCTCCGAGTATACGAAACAGGTTGCCGCGATGATTGATCTCGACGCCGAGGCGCAATTCGATCTGGCGCAGGTGTTCGTCGAAAGGCCCGCACAGATTGGCCAGGCGTTCGTTGTCCTCGGGGTCGAGCGCGAGGTCGCGATGGGTGATTTCGGTCATACGATCAGGGTAACGCGTGCGCGGGGCGATGCGCTACTGCTTGACGCCACGACGATCAGCATGCGCTGCACGCGACGCTATGGTCGTGGCATGCAAAACGGTAGTATCACCGCGAGGCCGGCGTTATGGAACTCAAGCTGGCCGAACTTCAGCAATCAGGGATCAGGGGAAAAATGAAAACATCAATCTGCTTCGCCGCAATGGCGACGCTGTTGCTTGCAGCGTGCTCATCCGTCACCACCATCACCTCGCCGCATCCGGGAACCACAGTGGCCGTCAGGGAAAAACATTTCACCTTGCCGGCCAGCGAAAAACTCAAGGGCACTAGCTTCGGCAACTACGAGTTCAAAGCCGTCGAGACTGGCTTCGAACCGTTTTACGGAATACTTCCGCTGAGTTTCAAAGGCGGACATCTGGCGGTCGACATCATTTTTTTTGCGCCGGCCGCGTTTTTCAACTTGCGTGAAGTGTTTCCGTTCTATCAGATCGATGTCGAAAAGAACGTGATTCGTTATCGCAAGACCGAGCAGGATGAGTGGCAGGAATACCATCCGAAAGCGGAAGAAAGCGCTCGTGCACGCGTCTATTTCAACGAGAAAAATGCCACGGCGCAAACGCACTAGATTGAGTTGGTGAGGCGCCTGCCGTCATCAGGTGCCTCACTCGCTTGCGCGGCGAGTGGGTTTGCAATCGCAATTGTCCGAACATGCCGCAGCGCGTGTCACCGCAGCGCGATGTGTTGCATGTCTTCTGGCACATCGTTGTCGATGCAGATGCGACTACCCTGATTCATTCTGCTGACAACCGACTTTAGGTGGTAACCCGTGTTCAAGCGTTTTCTAACCGTCGCGATGGCGGCATGTTTGATCGTAACCGCGACTGCGCCGATCCTGGCGAGCGCCGCCGACGAAGCGCCGAAAGATGCCAAGGACGCAGGCAAGGAGGACGGCAGCAAGTTGCCGCCGTTTCCGGCCGACAAGACCATCCACGAAACCACCACGGTCGGGGGCAAGAAAATCAATTACGACGCAACGGTAGGATCGTTGCCAGTGCTTGATGACAAAGGCAAGGTCATCGCCGATGTGATGTTCACCGCCTACACCATGCCGGGTCGCGATCGACCGATCACGTTTGCGTTGAACGGCGGGCCGGGGGCGTCTTCGGTGTATCTGAATCTTGGTGCGCTCGGGCCGAAACGCGTGCAGTTCGGCGCCGAGGGCAATAGTCCGTCCGATCCTGCCACAGCGATGGACAATCCGGGTACATGGCTGGACTTCACAGACCTCGTATTCATCGATCCGGTCGGCACCGGTTTCAGCCGTGCGCGTGTCGAAGAAAAAGACGCGAAGAAAGAATTTTACGCCACATGCCGACATCAATTATCTGTCGCGCGTGATCTACGACTGGCTCGTGAAGAACGGCCGA
>JANXUW010000252.1 GCA_025351985.1 Pseudolysobacter sp. | reverse complement strand
AGGCGTGGGTGCTCGGTAGCGAGCGTTTCAAGCACCGGATACAGAAGCAATTGGACAGGCGCGTGACGCCGAAACCCCGAGGCGGGGATCGGAAGTCGGAGCAATATCGCCAGCAGGTTTTGCAGATCAATCGAAGCTGACCCCATTGATTGCCATTGATTACATTGATTGCATTGATTGCTAGTCGGCTGGTGCGCGCAGGCGATGTTTGAATACAAGACCTGCCCCTATGGTCTTGTGACCCTATAGTCTTGCGCGCGGGCCGTTGCTGCCGAACAGCTTCGGTATTCTGGTACTGCGGGACTGGTGATGCGGCCCAGACAAGACTATCAATCTCGTTTGGGCGCTGACGAAACAGCCACATGGCTTGTGCCGCATTGGCGTCGGCGGTGCCGTGTTTACTTTCCTGTGCCGCCGACTGCGGCCTTGGCCAATCACGGTTCCGGCATTTTTTGCGACGCGCCCGCAGCTACGCCCTGCGGCGTACTTTCCCCGCGATTCGAATAGTCATGGCTCCGCACGCGCTCTACGCCGTAGCACGCAGGCATGCGTATTTGCGACGACGCGCCGGTCACCCCCGACACGCCTGTAAATATATGCAAACCGTGACTGGCGGATACCAATGTACGTCTCAGGATGGATATATTAAACGGCTCTAAGCGTAGTCATACGCCTAGTTCCGGGCCAGGGATGATTCAAAGCACGGTTGGATGCCTACATCCGGGCGTGCCTAACGCTACTGCTGGGGGCAGTGGCAACTTTCAATATTTTGCTGGGGAGTACCATGGGTAAACTTACTGCTGCCGCCTTCGCGACGTGTGTAGCATCGGTCACCACGTTTGCGTGTTTTCATTCGCCTTTGCAGAATTGGTGGCACGACCACGAGGGTTTGATGGGCGACGGAGATGGCGATGGCGACACGCCGCCGGATCCCGATTACTGGATCACGCGCAACACCTATCCCACCGGAAATTTCGATCCGATGTGGGCGGCCGACGCTGCGGTCGAAGAACGCGCGATGACTGCCGCGATTCCTGCCGGCGTCAAAACCTACAACAAGGCGCTGGTGCCCAATTCACCGCTGACGCTGCAACCGGGCCAGTTCGTGCCGCTCGGTCCGATGCCGGAAAACAATACTCAGAATTCCTATGGCAGCGTGTCGGGACGCGCCAACGTGATCGTGGTCGATCCGGTCGATCCGACCATCGCCTACATGGGCTCCGATGGCGGCGGTATCTGGAAGACCACCACGTGCTGCTCGCAAACCGCTCCGCCGAACAACCCGACCTCGTGGCAGGTGGTTACGGACGTGCCGGAAGTGACCGGCCTGTCGATCTCCGACATCACGCTCGATCCGCATGACCACAACACGATCTACGCAGGCACCGGCGACCTGAACTTTGGCTCGTTCTCGTTCGGCGCGGTCGGCGTGCTCAAGAGCTCCAACCAGGGCCTGACCTGGCGCGTGCTCGGCACCGACAAGTTCAGCCCGTATTACGCCGGTAGCGGCGGCGGGTTCCCACAGTATCAGGCGATCGGCAAGGTCATCGTCGATCCGAACAACTCGAACAACGTGATCGTCGGCACCAAGACCAGCGTGTACTTCTCGTACGACGCCGGCGAGAACTGGGCCGGCCCGTGCTTCACCAATCCCTACGCGACCGGCAGCACGCCGCAGCGCCAGGACGTGACCGGACTCCAGGCAGTCAGCAATGGCGACGGCACCACGAAACTGTATGTCGCGATCGGCACGCGCGGCTCGGCGACGCCGGTACAGTCGAATCTAGGCCAAAACGGCTCGAACGGCGTGTACCGCCTCAGTGCGATACCGGCTGGCGGCTGTCCGGCAACCGGCGACTGGACTCTGCTCAACAACAATTGGCCAGCCGGTACCGGCAATGGCACGCCCCAACTCAACTTTGGCCGCATCGAACTGGCCATATCGCCGGATCAGCCGAGCACGATGTACGCCATGCTGCAGTCGCTGCAGACCTCCCCGAGCACCAAATACCAAGTGCTC
>JANXUW010000217.1 GCA_025351985.1 Pseudolysobacter sp. | reverse complement strand
CGATTTCCGAAGCTGCGCTGACCCGCCCCGCGCCGTTCCTGATCTACCAGGAATCCAAGCTCATCATCCGCGCCCTGCGCGACTATCTGCGCAACGATATCGGCGAAATCCTGATCGACCACGAGGCGTTGTACAACGACGCGCGCGAATTCGTTCAGCAAGTCATGCCGCAGAACCTGCGCAAGCTCAAGCTCTATCAGGATACGGTGCCGCTGTTCTCGCGCTACCAGATCGAAACGCAGATCGAAAACGCGTTCGAGCGCAGCATGCGCCTGCCGTCGGGCGGCTCGATCGTGATCGATCAGACCGAAGCCTTGACCGCGATCGACATCAACTCGTCGAAAGCCACCAAGGGCGGCGACATCGAAGAAACCGCGTTCAACACCAACCTCGAAGCCGCCACCGAAATCGCGCGCCAGTTGCGCTTGCGCGACATGGGCGGCCTCGTCGTGATCGACTTCATCGACATGGATAGCCCGCGTCATCAGCGCGAAGTCGAAGATCGCCTGAAAGACGCGCTCAAGGTGGATCGTGCGCGTGTGCAGATCGGTCGTATCTCGCGTTTCGGCCTGCTCGAAATGTCGCGTCAGCGCCTGCGTCCGTCGCTCGGCGAATCTAGCCAGATGGTCTGTCCGCGCTGCCACGGCCACGGCCGTTTCCGCAGTGTCGAATCGTTGTCGTTATCGGCGCTGCGTCTGGTCGAAGAACATGCGATGAAGGAAAACACCGGCCAGGTGTTGGTGCAGGCGCCATCGGATGTCGCCAACTTTCTGCTCAACGAAAAACGCAAAAGCGTTACCGAAATCGAGTTGCGTCACGACGTTGCCGTCATCATCGTCGCCGATGACAAACTCGAAACGCCGAACATCGAAATCGAGCGCATTCGTTCGGCCGACATGGGCGATGGCAGCAAAGCGAGCTATGAACGCGTGACGCCGATCGTCGCCTCAGCTCCGCCACAAGTCGCAAAACCGAGCGAAGAGCCGGAACAGCCCGCAGTCAGCGGCGTAGTGCGCGCAACACCGGCGCCGATTCGTCCCGACACCGAAGATCAACCAGCTCGCGTCGCAAAAAGTGGTGGATTCTTTGCTTGGCTGCGTAACCTGTTTGCCGGCGGCGAAACCTCGCCGGCGGCGGCATCGAACAACAACAAGTCGTCGTCGCAGCGTGCCAAGCCGAACAACAACGCGCGCAACAAACCGAACCGCGAACGTGATCGCGACGGTTCGCGCGAAAAATCGGGCAGCCGTCCCGATCGCGAAAAACAACCGCAACCAGCAAAAGCCGCGCGGCCAGAAGGTGGGCAGCAGCGTCGTGACGGTCAACGCCCCGCCGCGGAAGCGAAGTCGGCAGCGAACGAGCAGCGCGGTGCACGCCCTGCGCAAAACGCTAGCGCAAAAGGCGAGAAAAACGCCGCGCAACGACAGGTTCAAATCGATACGAATGGTGCAGCGCCGGTTGCCGGCAATGATGCAAAACGCCAGCAACCGAAGCCGCCGGCACCGGTTGCGGCAGCACAACCTGCGACACAAACCGCAGCACCAGGAAGCGCGGAAGACGTGACCGAAGCCGCCGCGGCCGAAGGCGCACGTTCGCGTCGTCGCGGTCGTCGCGGCGGTCGTCGCCGTCGTCGCAACGAAAGTGGTGTGGACGCGGAAGGCATTTCGACCGAGAACAGTTCGGGTCAGGATCTGGTGTTCGACTTCGATGACGAAGACGCCGGCCCGGAACAAGTAAAGCCGCAGACGCAGCAGAAACCTGCGAGCGCAAACGTGGCTGCAGCAGCGACTGCTGCCGCAGAACCGGTTGTGATCGCATCGGCTAAATTGGCAGCGCCACACGAAGAAAGTATGGCGCAGTCGCCAGCACGGGCAACACCCGTCGCGGCGAATGCGACCGATAGCGTAAAAACGGAATCGTCGGTAGCAACACCTGTTACTGCGGTACCGATTGCAACGGCGCCGACAGCGGCACCCGCGGTAGAGGCACAAGGCAGGCCGCATGTGAGCGATCGCGGTGGCCTCAAGGCCGCGCCGCAGCATGTTGTGCCGGCAGCGGCGCCAACGCCGCCACCGCCAGCGGCATCGCAACCTGCTCCGCCGCCGCCGGTACAGGTAGCAACAGCACCGGTGGTGACTGCGACGCCGAAACCGGTGATCGTATCGCAACCCGCTGTCGCCCCTGTAGCAGTTGCGCCGGTTGCCGATGCAGCGCCGGTAGTGCTGCGGCCGTGGGAACATGCGCCACCGCCTCCGCCGGTGGTTCGTCCGGCGACAGCAACGACGGCGCCCATCGCAACAACCTCGACGTCGGCACCGGCTTCAGCGCCTTCGGCAAATCCATCGGTCGCATCGGCTGCATCGGTGCCGGCAACTTCTGCGCCTGCCCACATCGTGGAAACGAAGCCCGCTGCAGCGGCGATTCCGACCAGCACGGCGACGGTTGTTCCCGCTGTTGCGCCGACTCCTGCAAGCGTCCGCCCAGCGCAGGAATCCGCCAATCAACTGCCGTTGCGCATGCCAGCGCAGGCCGATGCGGCACCGAATGTTGACGTCGCGAAACCGACGTTGCCGCAGACACCGGCAGCAGCACCCGTTTCACCGAAGGTCGAAGCACCAGTAGTTGTTGCAACGCCGGTTACGACGCCATCGGTGGCTCCAATCGCACCGGTTGCGCCTGCAATACCAACGGCTGCTACGCCGGCCGTCGTGGCTGCATCGCATCCGGCAGCGCCCGCTTCGACAGTGGCACCTACTCAACCGTCGACAGTGACGCCGTTAGTTACGCCCGAGCACAAAGAAGCCGTGAAGGATTCACCACACGCTGCGGAAAAAGCCACCGACCCGAGCAAAGATTAGGTCCGTGCGATCAGCTCGGCGTGGGGCCCACGAAGGCCCGCGTCGAGCAATCCGTGCAACAGCGCGAGGTGGGTCAACCCGACCTCGTTCTTCACGTCGAGCTTGGCGAACAGGCGATATTTGTAGGTCGCGATGGTCTTGCCGCTGAGATTCAGAGCGAGTGCGGCTTCGCTCATATCCTTGCCACTGGCCAGCATCAACGCCACTTCGAGTTCACGCGCGGAAAGTGCATCGAAGGGTGATGCTTGTGTCGCCGACGTCCGCTCCAGCGCAAGTTGCTGCGCAATGCCCGCAGCGAGATAACGTCGTCCGTTCGCCACTTCGCGCACGGCGTGCAGCAACTCATCCGCCGCACACGATTTGCTCAGATAGCCACTCGCACCTGCATCCAGCAGGCGCCGCGGAAATGGCGCTTCCTCGATCATGCTGAGAATCACCACGCGTGTGGTCGCGTGCGACCGACGCAACCGATCGGTGAGCTCAACGCCGCTGATACCGGGCATATGCACATCGACGATCGCAACATCAGGCACGAGCTTCTTGATCATCGCCAAGCCGCTTTCGCCGTCGCCGGCTTCACCAACGATCTCGATATCGGCCTGACGCTCGAGAATCATGCGAAAGCCCGTGCGCACCAGCACGTGATCGTCCACCAGCACGATACGGATCATTACCCCCTCCCTTGCTACATCCCTGCGCGCAGTGTGCAAAGGGCATCGGCGGATAGCAAGTGGCAGATTCACGCTACCGGGTTATGCCTTGATGCGCGGTGCGTCTTGCGTCAATCGTCGTCGCGTTGATCTTTCTGAAAAGATCGTGCACCCTGCTTCCGCTAAACTGCGTACAGCGACGCATGGCCGGATTCCGCATCAGGCGTACGAAGCGTTTCGCCTATGTTCGTTGGGCAATATAAACCGTCCTGGATCAGACATTTTGAACGAACACAGCCTTCTACTGGTTGGTCATCCGGGCCATGAGTTGCTTCTGTATGGATGGATTGCACAAAC
>JANXUW010000179.1 GCA_025351985.1 Pseudolysobacter sp. | reverse complement strand
AACTGCGCCGACAGCGGCGCGGGCAGCCTGCGTTCGGCGATTGCCAGCGCCGTGAGCGGCGATACCGTGAGCATGACCAGTCTGGCATGCAGCTCGATTTCGCTGACGACCGGCGCGATCCACATTCTGCAAAGCGATCTCACCGTCAGCGGACCAGCGTAGGCGGGTTATTGGCGCTGAGCGGTGGGATTTATATGGTACTCACCACGATTACGTTCAATTGTGGTCAAGCAAAGCGGATCACGTTTTATGCGAAAAGTGTGAGGATGACGGGTTTTGTAAATTTTCGTAACGTAATATGATTGTGAAACTTACGTTACAGAGGCGTTGCGTTTGGGGAGTGCCGCGATTCGCCAAGGGTGCGGATTTTTCTGCATTTCGGCGCGTCCGATCGGCTTGCACGCCGCATCCGGAATTTTACTTACCGTCCAGCAAGGGAGTGTTTCATGTCAAAGTCAAACCGTGTTGCCCGTGTTTCCACAGTACATTCCAGCATTCGGCTGCGTCGTTGCCTGATCGCCAGCGCGATCCTTTTCACCAGCCATGCCTGGGCACTCGAAGCCGCCGACGAGCAGGCAAAATCGACTACCGGCAGCACCGAACTCGAAAGCGTCACGGTGCTTGGCTCACGCGCCAAGGGCCACACCGAGGCGGACACGCCAGCGCCGGTGGACGTGATTCGTGCCGATGTAATCCAGTCGGTCGGATCGTTCGAGATCGGGCGTATTCTGCAGACGCTCGAACCCTCGGCAAATTTCTCCACGACCTTTTTGAGCGACGGCCAGGACGCGATTCGCCCCGCCACCTTGCGCGGACTCGGCCCGGATCAGGTGCTCGTGCTGATCAACGGCAAACGCCAGCATCAGCAAGCGCTGGTGAATACCGATGTGGCTGTGGGCCTGGGTTCTGCCGGCACCGATCTGAATGTGATTCCGGTATCAGCGATTGAGCGCATCGAAGTGTTGCGTGACGGCGCCGCCGCGCAATACGGTTCGGATGCAATTGCCGGCGTGATCAATATCGTGCTGAAAAAACAGACCAAGGAAACCCAGGTTTTCTTCGAAGGCGGCAAGACCTCGAAAGGCGATGGCGGCGTGCTTGGCGCAGGCTTGAATACCGGATTTGCGTTCGGCGACGGCGGCTACACCAATGTCACGCTGGAGTGGCACGATCGCGAGGCGACCAATCGCGCCGGCCCGGATTACGCCGATACCAATCCACCGCGAAAAACCTTGTTCCTCGGCGATCCTGCGGTGAAAGAAGCCTACCTGTGGTTGAACGGCGGCCTGCCGATCGGCCCGGGCGAGTTGTACTGGTTCGGCGGCGCATCGCAACGCGAAGGCGAAGGTCATGGATTTTTCCGTGCCGCTGGCGATCCACGCGCCGTGCCCGAAGTTTATCCCGATGGGTTCACGCCGCAGAACCTCACCACCATCCGCGATCAGACCGCCGCGATCGGTTATCGCGGCAAATTCGGCAACGAATGGGAGTACGACACGAGCCTGATCTACGGCCGCTCGGCCTTCAATTACCACGAAGGCAATACCATCAACGTGAGTTACTGGTACGAACCGAAACCGGGCGGTGGCATCTACGCCGAATCGCCGAATTATTTCTACGCCGGCTCGCTCGAAAACAAGGAGCGCACCTTCAATCTCGATTTCCACGGACCGTGGAATTGGGGCCTGTTCAGCAGCCCGCTGTATCTCGCCACGGGCTTTGAATATCGCCGCGACGAATTCCGCATCATCGCCGGTGAGCCGGGTTCGTACCAATACGGTCGAACCAACAATCCGAACATTCCGATTCTTGCCAGCGACGGCAGCCTGGCACCTCCGGGCAGTCAGGGTTATCCGGGTTTCTCACCGGAAACCGCCGTGGATGCGGGTCGCCATAACGAAGCCGTGTATCTGGATGCGGAACAAACCATTGCCGACAAACTATTGATCGGCGGCGCGGTGCGTTACGAAAAATACTCCGACTTCGGCAACACGACTACCGGCAAACTGACCGGCCGTTATGATTTCACCGATACGTTTGCAATCCGCAGCACACTCTCGACCGGCTTCCGCGCACCCGGCGTGCAGCAGGAAAACTACAGCCAGATATCGACCACCTTCAACACTCAAGGCGTGCTGGTTGATACGCTGATTCCCCGCCAGCAAAGTGCGGTGACGCAGGCGCTCGGCATCGCACCGCTGAAGCAGGAAGAATCGAAAAATGCGAGTTTCGGCGTGGTGATGAAGCCGCTCGAAAATCTTTCTGTCACGCTGGATTATTACCGCATCGACATCAAGAATCGCATCGTGTTTTCGGGCCTCGTCACGCCGGAAGATCCGTCCGCGTGTGCCACGGCGGCGGGCTGCCCGATTCGCACCGCACTGGCGCCGTATCCCTCCGTTGGTCAGGCGGCGTTTTTTACCAATGCGGTGAATACTTCGACCAAAGGTATCGATCTCGTTGCCGATTACAGCTTCACGCTCGACAACAGCGCCAAGCTC
>JANXUW010000700.1 GCA_025351985.1 Pseudolysobacter sp. | reverse complement strand
TCGCGCTCGGCACGCACATCACCAGCTCGCCGGATGTGCGGCCGATTTTCCGCCACGTGCGCCACGCGCTTGCGCTCGACGAACTGCGCTGGCCATATCGTCCGCGTCTGTACAAAATTCCGGATGAGTTGCCCGCAGGTCACAGCGCCAAGCAGGTCTGGTTTGCCGGCGTGCATTCCGACGTCGGCGGCGGCTACGCGCAGTCGGGACTCGCCAACGCAGCGCTGCACTGGATGCTGCGCGAAGCGAATGCGCACGGCCTGCTGCTCGACTTCACCGAGCTGGATACGCATCGCATCAATGCGCTGGATACGCTGCACGATGAAGTCGCGCAGGCACCGGTGTGGACTGCCGTCGGCACGTTCCAGCGCAGTTATCCGGCGCGGATGTGTCTGCATGAATCGGTGGTCGAACGCATGCAAAATGCGCAGACGAAATATCGCCCGCAAGTGTGCGCCGACTGCAGCACCGAATTTACTGCGACCGGCATTTTCGACAGCCACGGCATTCCGTTGACGCGTGCGCTGCCGCTGGTTGCTCCTGCATCGGTGGCGTATCCGCCGCGTGACCGCATCGCTGCCTGGTTCTGGCTATGGCTGCTGATTTCCGGCGGCGCAACGCTCTGGGCTTTTTCACGCGATTACGAAAATCAATTCCGATTGGCGCGCGCACAATTTTTCGACGGCTGGAGCGGACATCTCGGCGACGTGGTTTCGGCGTGGCATTCGACCTCCGGCGCGAGTGTCGGCAAGCTCTTGTGCGACGACACGCTGGCCATCGCTTTTTACGCCAGCCTGCTGCCCGCGCTTGCGTTTGTGCTGCAACGACTCGCTCAGCGCAACGGTGCGATCGGCGCCACGCTCGGTAAATTTTTTCTGTATGGCGGACTGTTCTTGCCGCTATCCGAAGTCGGCGAAAATCTTCTCACGGCGCTGAGCACAACCGATTTTGCCCACGTCCATCCGCTGTTTTCCGTCGGTTGCTCGGTCTTGACCGGATTGGCTTCGACGACAAAATTTCTCGCGCTGCTGGCGTTTCTCGGCGCGAGCATTGTATGTATAGCGAAATTTTCCCGGCGCATATTCAGCGGATGAATGGCAGCGGCGCACATGCCGTTGCGCTGCGCATTGCTGCGATAAAAAAAATCGCCAACGACTGCTTTCAGCTTGCGAGCCGACGCCGCAGCCACGCGCGGCCGAACGCAAGATCGCGCTCGACGGTAGCGACCGAAATATCCAGCGCGGCGGCTACTTCCTCGGCGCTCATGCCGCCGAAATAAGTCAGCTCCAACGCGTTGGCGGTGCGGCGATCCGCGGCGGCGAGTGCATGCAGCGCGGTATCCAGATCGATCAATTCGCTATCGCCGTTGACCGCCACCTGCTCGGCCAGATACAACGACAGCGGCCCGACGCCGCCATTGCGTTTGTCGGCCTGGCGGCGGCGCGCGTGATCGACCAGCACGGCGCGCATCTGCAACGCGGCGAGCGCGCGAAAATGCGCACGCGAACGGAAATCGGTACTGCCGCCGATCAGCCGCACCACCGCTTCGTGCACCAGCACGGTGGCATCCAGGGTTTGGCCGCGCTCGCCATGCAGACGCAGGCGCGCCATGTCTTTCAGCATCGCGTAGATCTCGACACTGAGCGCGGCCGCGGCATTGCCATCGCCAGCGCGCCATGCGGCGATGGCCTGGGTGATGTTGTGGTCGCCTTCGCTCATGGACTGTCGCTCGATCGTGCTGGACGAATCATACATGTCGCGTAAAAAAACATGAGGGAGTTGGTCACCGTTTTGCGCTTGGGTGATCAATCGATACGGAAGCTGCGATCATGAATTCCCCAATTTCCATCACCTTGCTTTTCCTGCGCAGCCGATCGGCACGAATGATTGCGCCGCGCCTCGCGCAAAAGTTTCTGCTGCTGTTTTTGCTGCTGCCGGTCGTATCGTTTGCGACGATCTCTTTCGACATCGGCGTGCCTGGCAGCCCGAGCATCATGGCGGTCAATCCGATCAGCGGAATGCTGTATAGCGGCTCGACCACGTCACCCACGCTGATGGTGGTGGATGCGACGAACAATGTAACCAACATCCAGCTCGGTGCGCAGCTGGTGGGCATCGCGCTGAATCCCACCACCAACAAGATCTATGTCGCAACAATGGCCGATCTCGTGGTCGTGAATGGCAACGACAACAGCGTGATCCACATCGCGCTCGGCACGGGATTCTCGTGCGTGGCGGTCGATGCCACCACCAATCGCATCTACTTTGGCAACCACGATACCGGCGTCATCAGCACGATCGATGGCAGCAACAACAGCGTGATCGGCAGCGTCACGATCGCAACGACGGTGCGGGCGATCGCGGTGAATCCGCTGACGCAAAAAATCTACGCCACGCTGAGCGATGCGAGCAGCATTGTCGTGATCGACGCGGCCAGCAACAGTATCAGCGCTTACGTCGATGTCGGTTATCACCCCTTCGGCATCGCCGTGAATCCGGCCACCAACATGATTTATGTCGCGAACCTCGGCGATGCATTCATTACCGTCGTCGATGGCACAACGCTGGCGACATTCAATCTGGATGGCGCGCTCGGACTGATCGATTTTGCGATCGATAGCGTGCGCAACAAGATTTATATCTCGTGCTACAACTCCGACAAACTCATGATGATTGATGGTGCGACGAATGCCGTCACTATGCTGCCCGTGCCCGGCTCGCCGTCTGCGCCGGTCGTCAATCCGAGCACCGGCAAGGTGTATTTCGGCAGCGCCAGCACACATGCCGTGGTGATACTCGATCCGGCGAACAACAATTCGATGCAGAGCGTGCCGTCCGGCGCGGTTTCGAACAACGGCTATTATCCGCAGGCAGTCGCGCTGAACCCGATCACGGGCCGCATCTACGCCGCCAACACCGGCACGTACACCATGACCGTGATCGACGAAACCTATTCGACGTTCGACAACGAAAGTTATTACCTCTACACCGGCAATTCGCCGCAGGCGCTGGCGGTCAATCAGACCGTGAATGCCGTGTACATCGCGAATCGCGCGTCGAACTCGGTCACGGTGATCGCCGACACGTCGCAAAGCAAGGCGACCATCCCGGTCGGCAGCGATCCCGTGGCGCTTGCCACCGATGTCGTGAACGGCGAGGTCTATGTGGTGAATCGCCTGAGCAACAGCGTCAGCATCATCAATCTCGACAACAGCGTGCAGACTGTCGCGGTCGGCAGCATGCCGCTCGCTGTTGCGGCAAATGCGGTCACGCATCGCGCCTATGTTGCCAACTCGGCCGACAATACCGTCAGCGTGATCGATCGCGCGGCGGGCACGGTCGGCACGATCGCGGTCGGTAGCGGACCGCAGGCAGTGGCAGTCAATCCGGGCAACGGAAAAATCTACGTCGCGAATACTACGCAAGGCAGTGTCAGCATCATCGACGGGGCCAGCGGCATGATCGATGCGACCGTGCTGGTCGGCACTTCACCGTTCGCCCTGGCCATCGATGCGCTGACCAATCGCGTTTACGTGGCCAATCGAGACAGCAATAACCTCAGCGTGATCGCCGGCAATGCGGTGGTAGCGACCATCGCGCTGGGCGGTTTTCCACGCGCATTGGCAGTGAACGCCAACACCAAGCGCGTTTACGTCACGAATAGTCCAGCGTCGGCGCCGAGCCGGCTCAGCGTGATCGATAGCGGCAACAACAGCGTGGTGGCGCTGGTCACGACCGCTACGCTGCCGAATGCGGTGGCGGTCGACCCGACGACCAACCAGATTTTCGTCGCGAGTTTTCTCGAAAACACCGTGGCCGTGATCGATGGCCAGACGCTCAAACAAGCCACCCATATCGTCGGCACCAGCCCGTATGCGCTGGTGGTGAATTCGGTGACGCATCGCGCCTACGTCAGCAACAGCGCCAACGACTACATCAGCACGATTTCGCAACAGGTGCGGCACGACAGCATTCCGTTGCAGAGCAATCCGGGCCTGCGTTTTCACGCCAGCGCCGCCACGCAGAATTTTTCGTTCTCGCCGAGCAGCGCGTATTCGCCCTACGCGCTACCAGCCACCGGCGTGTATTACCAGCTCGATAATCTGCTCGGGCCGTGGCTCGTCGCGGGCGCGAATGGCGACGGCAGTTTCGCCGGCAATTTTTCCGCGCTGAGTGCCGGCACGCACACCTTGTACGTGTTTGCGGTGGATGGCTCGCTGGCCGCCACGCGCGACGCACCGAGCAATCCGCTGATCGGTGACATGGCGGCCTACGCATTTACCGTGATCGCGCCAGCCACGCTCAACAGCGTCACACCGGGCGATGGCGTGGTCGGCAATAGCTATGCTTTCAGCTACAGCGGCAACAGCATCGCACCGTTGTTTTATGCGGTGACCGCGGGCAGCCTGCCGCCGGGGCTGACCCTTTCGCCGAACGGAACCATCAGCGGCGCGCCGACACTCGCCGGACTGTTTACCGGCACGGTCACGACCAGCAACGGCGCGCTGCCGGATCCATCGCAAGGCTTCAGCATCCATGTCACGCAAGCGCCGGGCTTCATCAACACGCCGCCGAATGGCGTGATCAGCACGCCGTACACATTCGATTATCAAGTGCTCGGCACACCCGCGCCGACCTTCGTCTTGCTCGGCGGCAGCTTGCCGCCGGGGCTGACCTTGAGCGGTTCGGGTCATATTGGCGGCACACCCACGACACCCGGAAATTTCAGCTTTACTGTTTCGATCGACAACGGCGTGGGCGTGGATGCAACGCAGGCGATCGTGCTCATGATCGGACAGGCGCCGCTGATTACGACCAGCGCCCCGCCGGGCGGCACGGTCGCCACGGCGTATTCATTTGCGTGTGCTGCGAACGGATATCCGGCGCCGGGTTTCAGCCTGCAATCGGGCACGTTGCCGCCGGGTTTGTTGTTATCGAGTGCAGGCGCTCTGAGCGGCACACCGACAACACCGGGAATCTACAGCGGCACTATCAAAGCGAGCAACGGTGTCGGCAGCGACGCATCGCAGAATTTCAGTATCACGATTACGCAAGTACCGAGCATCACCAGCGCCGCGCCGCCCGCAGGTCATTTCAGCGTGGCCTATTCTTTCAGCTACAGCGCGAGTGGCTCGCCGGCGCCGAGCTTTGCGCTCGGCAACGGTACACTTCCACCCGGATTGATACTGACGCCAACAGGATTGCTCAGTGGCAAACCAACCCTGGCCGGCACCTACACCGGCAGCGTGCTGGCGAGCAACGGCGTGGGCAGCGGGGCGGCTCAGAATTTTTCGATCGTGATCGATACTGACCGGATTTTCGCGAGCGGCTTTGAAGTGCCATAACGCGGGCAGTACAAATCCTGCGGAGAAATCACCTCCGCAAAAAGTCGCCCGCGAAGTTTGATCGCAACGAATCGCGCGCGCCCTTCGTGCGCAAGCAAAGGTGGTACGCAGCGCTGAACCACGCGGTGGTATCTTGGCCGTTGCCTCGCCGGGAATCCGCGCATGTTCCAGCTCGACCATGTCAGCAAACGCTATGGTACTGCGCTCGCGCTCGATGACGTGACGCTGGAATTTCCGCGCGGTTCGATCAGTGCGCTGATCGGCAGCAGTGGCTCGGGGAAATCCACGGTGCTGCGGTTGTTGCTCGGCCTGGAAAACGCGGACAGCGGTGTCGTGCGCATAGACGGCGTGCCACTACAAAACCTCGATCTGCTCGCTCTGCGCCGCGGCATCGGCTACGTCATCCAGGATGGCGGGTTGTTCCCGCATCTCAGCGCGCAGGACAATCTTGCGCTGCTGCCGCGGCATGTCGGCTGGTCGCACGCGCGCATCGAGGAACGCATCGAAAACCTCGCCGCGCTCACCCATTTTCCGCGCGATGGATTGTCGCGTTATCCGCTCGAACTTTCCGGTGGCCAGCGCCAGCGTGTCGCGCTGATGCGCGCGTTGATGCTCAATCCGCCGGCGCTGCTGCTCGATGAACCCTTGAGTGCCCTAGATCCGATCGTGCGTTACGAATT
>JANXUW010000168.1 GCA_025351985.1 Pseudolysobacter sp. | reverse complement strand
TATCGATTGGAGCCATAGCCATAAGTCGAGTAAGCGCCTTTCGCGGGCATAAGACTACGCCTCAAGGTCGATGGCAAATCGGATAATTAGGTGTTCAATAGCATCACTTAGCAATTTTTAAGTGTGATCTTGCGCCTGCACGGGGCGGCGCAAGTAGCGGCAATTTCTGCCTGTGTTCGCGATCGGTTTTGCACAGGGCGCGTGACGGTAGATGAGCCGATCAATCAACGTCGCGGTGCGCTCGTTTGCATTTACGTTTTGGGGAAAACATCATGTTGCAAAGAAATTTGAATCGCCCGAATAACACGGGTTTTCTACAGATTGTAGTGGCGCTGGGATCTTTGGCGGCGGTGACGCTGGCGCAAGCGACCACCGCCGTTGCGCCAGCGATCGCGACGACTCGTATCGTCGTTCCCACCGGCGCGTATGCACCAGCCGAGCCGGGCGTGGAACTGCTGCACGACTACGGCACTTTCCTGCTGTATCGCGTGGATGCGGCGCATTTGTCCAAGCTCGCGATCGCGAGCAAAAATCAGTCAACAGTAGTTGACGACAGTATCGAATTCGACACCGTCACGGTCGAGCCGACGCAGGACGCCGATCCCGCCGTGCCAGCGCAATTCGAGACGCGCAAAACCTCGGGTGCTTCGCTGCAACTTGTGCAGTTTGTCGGCCCGGTCGTCAATGAATGGCTGAACGTATTGCAGCAAGACGGTGTGCGTATCGTCCAATACATTCCAAACAACGCGTATATCGTGCAAGCCGACGAAGCCGCGATCCAGCGCATCGCGCAACGCGTGGCGCAGGGCGGCGTCATTCAATACACCGGCAGCTATTCGCCGTATATGAAACTCAGCCGTCCGCTCGCCGATCGCGTGGCTGCCGGTCTGACCAAGGGCAAGGTTTTCAAGGCAACGGTATCGGTCGTGACTTATCCCGGTAACGCCGATGTCAAGGCGCAGGTATTGCACTATGCGCAAGGCTCGGCGCTGAGCGCGTGGGCCGATCTTTCCGGCATCGAAGCGGTACGCATGATGTTGAACGAAACCGACCTCGCGGCGATTGCGCAATTGCCGGGAGTTTTCGCGATTGAAGAATATGCGGAACGCGCCCGCAAGGATGAGCGCCAGGATCAAATCGTCGCCGGCATCTTGAATGCTGGCGGCAGTCAGCCATCGGCGCCGGGCTATCTGGATTTTCTCGCCGCGCGCGGATTTTCTACCAATCCGGCGGATTATCCGATCGTCGATGTTTCCGATGATGGTTTGGGCAACGGTTCTGCTACCAATGGCGGTGGCGATGCCACCTTGACAAAAAACGGCGATGGCGTAACCACGCGACTGGCGTACGTCACGAATTGCGGCAGCGCACCGACCGCCAGCGGCATCGAAGGACATGGTCATCTGAACACCAATATCGTCGGTGGTTACGACGTGCGACTCGGTTTTCCGTACAAGGATACGTTGGGTTATTCACGCGGACTGGGTTTGAGTCCCTATACGCGCCTCGGCCACAGCAAGGTGTTCAACGACGCCGGCAGTTTCGATACGTCGCTCGCCGCATGCGGCAGCAATACCACGCCGGGTTTGGCGAAGGCGGTGTATGCACAAGGTGCACGCATTTCCAGCAACTCATGGAGCGCGACCAGCAACGCCTACGACGCCGAAGCGCGCGCTTACGACGTCGCTACGCGTGATGCCGATACCACCGCTGCCGGTGAACAAAGCATGCTGTTTGTGTTTGCCGCCGGTAACGCCGGCAACGGTGCGTCAACCATCGGCACTCCAAGTACGGCAAAAAATATCCTGACCGTCGGGGCCTCGGAAAATTATCGCCCGAGCGATGAAGATGGTCTGTGGACCGACGGTTGTGCCGTCGACAGCACCGGGGCCGATAACGCGATGGATGTGATCGCGTTTTCGTCGCGCGGCCCGGTCAAGGGCGCGCGCATCAAGCCAGAAATCATTGCGCCGGGCACGCATATCCACGGCACGGCCAGTCCGAGCCCGCTCTACAACGGCAATGGTGTTTGCGACGCGTATCGTCCAAGTGGACAATACATTTTTGCGTCATCGTCGGGCACCAGCCATTCGACCCCGGCGATCGCCGGTACCGCCTCGCTCGTTTACTACTGGCTGCAGAATAAATTCAGCGACGCACTGCCGAGTCCGGCGATGCTCAAGGCGTATCTGATCGCCCATCCGACCTATCTCACCGGCGTTGGCGCGAACGACAAATTGCCATCGAACGTACAAGGTTACGGCATGCCGAATTTGTCGGCGGCATTCGATAACACACCCAAGGTGGTGCAGGATCAAACCACCGTGTTCACCACGGCCGGCGCCACCGCGACACTCACCGCGCAGGTTGCCGATCCAAGCAAGCCAGTACGTATTGTCATGGTCTACAGCGATGCGCCGAGTGTTGCCAGCACCGGCTCCACCGGCGGTATCCTGATCAACAACCTCGATCTGAAAGCGACCATCGGCGCCAGCAGTTACGTCGGCAATCAGTTCAATGCGACGGGCGGATTCAGCACGGCTGGCGCCACCGTCACCGATACAAAAAACAACTACGAGGCGATTTTTGTGCCGGCAGGCGCCACCGGCGCCATCGCCGTAACGGTCACGGCAACGGCACTTTCGGGCAAGGCGAATAGTGCGGCTGCGACCAACAATCAGGATTTCGCGCTGGTCTGCTACAACTGCACCAGCACCGCGGATTTCAGCGTCAGCAGCAATGTTTACGCAAATCAGGTTTGCGCCGGCACGCCGGCGACGTGGAATCTCAGCTTGGCCGCGCAGCTTGGTTTTTCGAGTTCGGTCAACATGAGCGCCGCTGGTCTGCCGGCGGGTGCGACGCCGACATTCACTCCATCGGCGGTGGTGCCAAGTGGCGCCACGACATTGAGCGTGAGTACCACCGGCCTTGCCGCTGGCACATACCCATTCTCCACGACCGGCACATCGGGTGCGTTGATCCACAGCGCGCCGATGGCATTGTCGGTGACCGCAGCGGCACCCGTTGCGCCTGCATTGAGCGCACCCGTGGCGAATGCGTATGGCGTGTCACCCACGCCCGCCATGAGTTGGGCGGCGTCTGCCAACGCGCGGAGTTATCTGCTCGAAGTGTCGACCGATCCGACGTTTGCCGCGACCGCATTCTCGGTCACGCTCAGCACCACCAGTTTCTCGCTATATCGCCCGCTGACGCCGAATACGCGGTATTACTGGCGTGTCACTGCGCAGGATGTTTGCGGCAATGGCGTATCTGCAGTGCAGAGTTTTGTCACCAGCGCAGCCACGTGCCAGGTGTTCAACAGCACCAATGTGCCGAAGACTATTCCGACCAGCGGCACTATCACCTCCACGCTCACGAGCACCTTGTCCGGTACGCTCGGCAGCGTCAGCGTGGTCAGTCTGACCGGTACCCATACCTACTTCAGCGATCTGTCGTTCAGTCTGATCAACCCATCAAACACCAATGTCAAGGTGATGGCGTCTTCGTGCGGATCGACCAGTTCCGCGTGGAGTCTCGGTCTGGACGATCAGGCCGCCGGCAATCCGGGTACATGGAATTGCACCCCGGCTCCGATCGGTGGCGGCCTGACCTACAAGCCGAGCAATCCGCTCGCGGGCCTGATCAACAGCCCGGCCAACGGCACGTGGACCTTGAGCATCAACGACGCCGCAACGCCGGACGGTGGCACGTTGTCGACGTGGGGTTTGAACCTTTGCGTGCAGAGCGCGCCGAATGTGGCGCTTGCATCCAACGATAGTTTTTCGGTTCATCAGGATGCGTCGCTGACGACGGCCGCACCGGGTGTGTTGGGCAACGATTTACCGACCACCGGCGCCACCGTAGCGGTACTTGCGGCGCCGACGCACGGCGCGTTTAGCCTGGCTGCAAACGGCAGCTTCAGCTATACGCCGAGCGCGGGTTATTGCGGCGCGGACAGCTTTACGTACACAGAAACCAGCGGCACCAGCAATTCGACCGCGACCGCGGCGATCGATGTCGTCTGCAGTCCCACCGGCGTAGCTGCCGCGATCGAGTTGAATCAAGGCGCATTGACCGGCACCTTGGTTGGTGGCGCTACCAGTGTGCTGGCGACGGCCAGCGGGCCATCAGGACATACGCTCACTGCCGTGTTGAATGCATCGCCGACCCACGGCACGCTCACGCTCAACAGCGATGGAACTTTCAGCTATCTGCATGATGGTTCCAGCACGACCAGCGACAGCTTCACCTACAACGTCTGCGACACCACGGCGGTGCCAACCGCGTGTTCCGCGCCGGTCACGGTGACGATCAGCATCGATCTGAATCCGCTCGCGGCATGCAGTCTGCGCAAACAGGTTGTGGGCGAGGGCGATACGCTGAATCTGGACTTGAGCAGCTTGTTCACCGATCCAGCCAGCGGCACGTTGAGCTACTCCTCGACCGGTTTGCCCGCAACCTTGGCGCTCGATCCCGCCACGCATATTCTTAGCGGCACGTTGGCGAGCGGATCCGCCAGCACCACGCCGTACAACGTCGTGTTCAGCGCGCAAAATATCCATGGTGGTGCGGCAAGCAAGCCCGCCACATTCCTGGTATTGCCGAATGGCGGCAAGGTGTTTCGTGATGAGTTCGAAGGCAGTGTCGAAATCAGCTGTCCCTGATCCAGCGAATGACGCGACAGTGATTGTCCGTCGTATTTGAGATAACAAGGCCCGCGCAAGCGGGCTTTGTTTTTGCCTGGCAAAACAGCGAATTCGGCGCGTATCCATTACTCATGCCATGGTTGCCTTGCGGATGCATTGACTAGCCCCATGTCGGAACCGGTCAAACGCCACAATCGGGAATCATCGCCATGCTGACTTTCATCCTCTGGCTGCTGTTGTTCATTTTTTGCTGGCCGCTGGCGTTGCTTGCCTTGCTGCTGTATCCGCTGATCTGGCTGGTGCTGCTGCCATTCCGCTTGCTCGGTTTTGCGGTGGAGGGCGTGTTCGAATTCGTGCGCGCGTTGCTACTGATGCCGGCGCGCTTGCTGCGTGGCAAACCCGTGCCATAGAAAAGTGCTAAGACAAGCGTCTGCGCGCAGCAACTCTTGCGCAAAAAAAAGGCCGCAGTTAGCGGCCTTTTTTTCGACAAGCAAAGGTGATTACTTCAGCTTGGCATCACTTTTCAGCAACGCGGCCTTGTCGGTTTTCTCCCACGAGAACGCGGTGAATTTCTCGCCGTTGGCGAGCGTCACATCGTACGGGCTGCGACCGAAGTGACCGTAGCTTGCGGTCTGTTGATACATCGGATGCACCAGGTCAAGCATCTTGATGATGCCGTACGGGCGCAGGTCGAAGTGCTTGCGGATCAGCTTCTCGATCTTGTCGTCGCTGATCTTGCCGGTGCCGAACGTGGTGACCGAAATCGAGGTCGGCTCGGCCACGCCGATGGCGTAACTGACCTGGATTTCGCAACGATCGGCCAAGCCTGCCGCAACGATGTTCTTCGCCACATAACGCGCCGCATAGGCTGCCGAGCGATCGACTTTGGACGGATCCTTGCCCGAGAATGCTCCACCGCCGTGACGTGCCCAGCCGCCGTAGGTATCGACGATGATCTTGCGCCCGGTCAGGCCGCAATCGCCGACCGGACCGCCGATCACGAACTTGCCGGTCGGGTTGATGTGGAACTTGGTGCCCTTGTGGATCCACTTCGACGGCAACACCGGCTTGACGATGAGTTCCATCACGCCTTCTTTCAGATCCTTGAGCTTGACCGACGGGTCATGCTGCGTCGACAACACGACGGCATCAATCGCGACCGCCTTGCCATCTTCGTAACGCAACGTGACCTGACTTTTTGCATCGGGGCGCAGCCATGGCAACGGCGATTTTTTCTGCTTGCGCACCTTCGCCTGCTGTTCGACCAGGCGATGCGAATAATGGATTGCTGCCGGCATGCCATCGGCGGTTTCATTGGTCGCATAACCGAACATCAGGCCTTGATCGCCCGCGCCCTGGTCTTCCGGATTCTTGCGATCCACACCTTGGTTGATGTCCGGCGACTGCTTGCCGATCAGGTTGAGCACGCCGCAGGTTTCGCCGTCGAAACCAACGTCGCTGGAGTTGTAGCCAATATCGAGGATGACCTTGCGCGTCAGCGCTTCAAGATCGACCCATGCGGATGTTGTGACCTCGCCGGCGACAATCGCCACGCCGGTTTTCACCATCGTTTCGCAGGCGACGCGCGCGCGCTTGTCCTGCGCGAGGATGGCGTCGAGGACGGCGTCGGAAATCTGGTCGGCGACCTTGTCCGGATGGCCTTCGGAAACGGATTCGGAGGTGAAGAGATAGCTGCTCATCGTGGCATATATCCTTTGTTTCGGATGGAAAGATAAATAGGGCGCACATGATACACGCCCCGTGGCTGATTTGCAGCTTAACAGCTTCGGGGATTTTTCAGATGTCAGCTTTTGCGTGGCGCAATACAGTCGCTGCATGCAGCAACTCGTTCAAGGCTGCGGGAATCGAATCCTTGCGCGCGCACAAAAACATTTGGCCATCCAAATGGCGCGGAGAAAAAGTTGCCGGTCGTCAACTACTGATCGAAACCGCGAATATCGAAGCCGTCGCGGAACAACGTATTGGTCGTCAGTGCCGGTGCGCCGCCGGCGATCCAGTCGTAGATCAGCGCCTGTTGTTCGGGGCTCAGCGGGCCGCCAACCAGCGGCATGCGGTGACCCACGGCGGGCGTGTCGCAATTGATTTTCTGGAATAAAAGACTCTGTTCCGGGTGATTCGGCACGACGTATTTCAGGCTTGCATCGGCGGCGCTGGGGACGTTGAACAGGTTTGACCAGGAGACGCCATCGGTAAGATCGAGATTGCCCGCCGAGGGCGGCGACGTATGGCAACCGACACAACCTTCGCTGCCGCCGTTGGTCAGGAAATTATCGAACAGACCCTGCACCGCGGCACCGTAGGTGATGGCGTCCGTCACCGGCACATTTTGAATACTGGTGCAGCCGCTCGGTGTGACGCTCTGGCTTGCAGAGCGTCCAAGCATCGACGCACCGAGCGCACTGGCGATCG
>JANXUW010000146.1 GCA_025351985.1 Pseudolysobacter sp. | reverse complement strand
GGATTTCGCGATTGCATCGGCATTAGGTTAATCAGAGGTTCCTTAGCCGCGCTGCAATACGCTCATCGGCGTGATGCGCGCGCGCGTGCCGAGCCAGCCGGTGAGCGTTACCAGCAGTATCGCGGCGACTATCCCGGCGCCCAGGCCGAGCAGCGGAGGCACAAAACCGATATCGAAAACGTTGCGCGCGAGCAGGATTCCCGTCGCACTCGCTCCAAGCGCGGCGATGCCGCCACTGAGTGCGCCGAGGAAACCGAATTCGCCAAGCACTGCGGCGTTGAGCTGGCCGCGGCGCGCACCGAGCGTGCGCAACAACGCGGCCTCGAAACGCCGTTCGTCGCTCGTGGTATTGAGTGCTGCGGTCAGCACCAGTAATCCGGCGATCAGACTGAACACCAGCACCCATTGGGCCGCGCTACTCACTCGCCCGATCAGGTCACGCACGCGATCGAGCAACGCGTTGATGTCGATCAAAGACAGGTTGGCGTAGTCGTGCGTGAGTGACGCGAGCTGCGCTTGCTGTTGCGGCGGCTCATAAAAACTCGCGACATAACCGTGCGGCAGCGACTGCGCGTTGGTCGGATCGAGCAACAGGAAAAAATTCACGCGGAACGAATTCCAGTTGACCTTGCGGATGTTACGTATCGTCGCGACGATATCGCGCTCGCCAACGCGCAGGCTCATGCGATCGCCGAGCTGCAGGTGAAACATTTCGGCCCAGGTCGTATCGACCGAAAGTTGCGGCTCGCTACTGTTCGCATCGAACCAGCTGCCGCTGACCAGCGCATTCGATTCCGGCAATGTCGTGCTCCACGAGATGCGCGTCTCGCCGTTGATCCAGTTCGCCGCACGCGAATCGGGATAATCCTCGACCTTGGGTACACCACCGTTGATCGCGATGAGTTTGCCGACCGCCAGTGGCAGGATATTCAGGCCGCGTGCGCCGGCCGATTCGAGTTTCTGCACGACGATATCGCGTTGCTCAGCCTGCAGGTTCAGCAGAAAATAATTCGGCGTATCGGTCGGCAATTCGGTGCGCCAGCCTTGCAGCAATTGCGGTCCGACCAGCGCCATGATGAACAGCGCGGTGAGGCTCAGGCTCAGTGCCGTGCTCTGGATCAAACTCAGGCCGCGCCGACGCGCGAGATTGGCCAGGCCGAAGCGCAACGCGCCGGGCAAATGCCGCGCCAGGCGCAGGCAGAGACGAATCAGCGCGATGCCGAGCAGCCACGTCAGCGCGGCGACGGCGAGCAGGCTGCCGGCGAGAATCGCCGCGAGTTTCAGGCTGTCGCTCTGCGCATAAATCAACCCGGCGCTGACGATGACCGGCAGCAGATACAGCGCATCGAAACGTCGCGATTTTGTCGCGAGCTCGCGCTGGAAAACCCGCACCGGCGGCACTTCGCGCAGACGCAACAGCGGCGGCATCGCAAAACCGATCAGCACGGCGATGCCCACGCCGAATGCGGCGAGACTCGGCAATAACGGCAGCGCCGGCAAGGCGCCCGGCAGCAAATCCTTGGCGAGTGTGAGCACGCCGGCTTGCAGGCCGAGGCCGAGCAATACGCCGACGATACATGCCGGCAACGCGAGCAACAAAAGTTCTAGCAACAACGCGAGCAGCACTTCGCGGCGACTCGCGCCGAGGCAACGCAACAACGCGACTTCATCGGTCTTGCGTCGCGCGAAACGCTGCGCGGCGAGCGCGACGGCAATGCCCGAAAGCAGCGCCGACAACAACGCGGCGAGACGCAAGAACGACGTGCCACGATCAAACGCAGTGCGCAGATTCTGTTGCGATTGTTCGAGCGTGACCAGTTCCGCACCAGCGGGCAGCAGCGGTTTCACCCAGTCGCGAAAACGCGTAAGTGCATCGGCAGCCCCAGCCAACATGAGCTTGTGCCGCACGCGACTGCCGGGGCCGAGCAAACCGCTGCTTCGCGCATCCGGCAAACCGATCAGCACGCGCGGCGCCAGCGCGAACATTTGTCCGCCATCGGGCTGGCTGAGGATTTCGCCGGCGATGCGCAGCGTTTGATCGCCGAGCGCGAGTCCGCCGCCGGCCTGCAAGCCGAGTGCGGTCAATACTTCGTGTTCGACAAATACGCTGCCGGATGGCGGCGCGTTGGCGCTGTGTTCGCGGCCATCGACATCGCGTACGCGCAACGTACCGCGCAACGGATACGTGGCATCGACGGCGACGATATTGCACATGCGGCTTTTATCGCCGGCGAACAATACACTCGGGAATTCCGCGCTCGCGGCACTGCTCAGCCCGAGCTGCTGT
>JANXUW010000696.1 GCA_025351985.1 Pseudolysobacter sp. | reverse complement strand
GTGCCCGCCAGCGCCGTACCGTCCACGGTGTGGTAGTTGAGGATCGTCTCGTAGCCAAGATCACCCGTGCGGACGATCGGAAACAGCAGATTCACCGGCATCTTGCTCGTGCCCTTGGCGGCAGCGGCGAGGGTCAGGGTTGTCGTATCCGCCAGCGCACACGACATGACGCAAAATGCCAGCGCAGCGAAAATCGGCACGACGCGTGGCAGCAACCATTCTGAAATGCGTCGCATAAATTTTCCCCTGATCGACCGCTACCCGCAAAACCCATCCGCAAGAACCGAATCCCGCACTGGCTTGCGTTGCAACACAAACGATCAACGATGCGCCATTTCTGCTCGCGTTGTCAAACGCAGACTTGTCATCTGATTGCATCACCGCGCCGAATATTTTATGCAACTCGTGGCGTGAGTAATGACAATGTGATTCAGCTCTTGGCTTTGACGGTCTTGTGTGCCGGCGTATGTGTACGTTTCGCCGCGGCAACGGTGTGCGCCTGAGCCGAGCGAGTCGTCTTTGCATGCGCTGCGGTCACTTTGGCATGCGTTGCCGTTGTGCCACGATGAGTCGAGGCCATGGTGCGGTGTGTCTTGCTGGCAGTATGGCTCACGCTATGCGTGGTCGGTGTGTGTTTTTTCGCGACCGTGGCGTGTGGTATTGCCTTCTGTGCCGCAGGATGAGCGGCTAATGTTTTATGCGGCGGCGTAGCGGCAACCGCGTGGCCAAAGACAGCAAAGGTGGCGATGCTGACCAATACGATTGCCTTGAATACTGCTTTCATCTTTTTCCTCGTTATCGTGTTTTTTTGACGTGATCGTCTGCAACTTCTACTCACGCGTCGCCAGCAGGCCGCTGCCGCGCTTGCGCACGATCAGCATCGCGATTTCCAGCGACTGTTCGTAGTTCAAACGCGGATCGACGCTGGATTTATACGCGCGCTCCAGATCGGTTTCGGTCAGATCGCGTGCGCCGCCCATGCATTCGGTGACATTTTCGCCGGTCAATTCCAGATGCACGCCGCCGAGGCGCGTGCCGGCAGCGGCGTGAATATCGAACGCGTGATCGAGTTCGGCGCGGATGTTTTCAAAGCGCCGGGTCTTGATGCCGTTGGCCAGCGACTCGCCATTGCCATGCATCGGATCGCTGATCCACAAAACCTTGCGGCCGGCATTTTTTACCGTCTCCAGCAAGATCGGCAAATGCTCCTGAATCTTGCTGGCGCCCATGCGATGGATCAACGTGAGGCGGCCGGGTTCGTTGTCCGGATTAAGCGCATCGATCACGCGCAGCAATTGATCCGGCTTGACCGACGGCCCAACCTTGACGCCGATCGGGTTGCGGATGCCGCGACAATATTCCAGATGAGCACCATCCATATCGGCGGTGCGCATGCCGATCCACGGGAAGTGCGTCGACAGGTTGAACCAGCCCCATTGGCGTGGCACTTGGCGCGTTTGTGCTTGTTCGTAATGCAATACCAATGCTTCATGCGAGGTATAGAAATCGACGCGTCCATAACTGCCGATCGGCTCGCCAGCAAGCGTTTCCATGAAACGCAGCGAGTCGCCAATCGATTCGACCATACGCCGATATTCGACCGCGAGCGGCGAGTGAGCGACCCACTCCAGATCCCAATATTCCGGGTGATGCAGATCGGCGAATCCGCCATCGATCAGCGCGCGCACAAAATTCATCGTCATCGCCGACTTGGCGTGACCTTCGATCAATCGCTGCGGATCGGCGCGCCGTGCGGCAGCGGTAAACTCTGCACTGTTGACGATATCGCCACGATAACTCGGCAACGTAACACCGTCGCGCGTCTCCATGTCGGTCGAACGCGGTTTGGCGTACTGACCGGCGAAACGCCCGACCCTGACGACCGGCAACTTGAGTCCGTGCACCAGCACCAGACTCATCTGCAACAAGACCTTCAGACGATTCGAAATCAGTGCGGAATAGCAGTCGGCAAAACTTTCGGCGCAGTCGCCGCCTTGCAGCATGAAACAACGCCCTTCGGCCGCATCGGCGAGCTTGCGTTTGAGCGCGAGCACTTCCCACGATGTGACCAGCGGCGGCAACTCGCTGAGCTGCGCCAACGCACGCCCCAGCTCGGCCTGATCGTCATAGGCAGGCTGCTGGATCGCCGGCTTGACCTGCCACGAAGCGGGCGACCAATTCAGTGGTTCGCGCACGGGTGTGATATTGCGTTCGACGGATTTCATGCTGGTTCTCATTGCGCTCAATTCATGCTGCACTGCGTTATGAACTGCATAATGCCACAGCACGAGCGCTACGCAAGTGGAGCCACCTTGCGATCAATGACGCCACTGCCGACGGAAGCCCGCCCATAACGCGCCGAGGCTCAGCAAAACGTAACTGATCAGCGTCCAGCCCGGCATCGATAGCCCAAATAGCGTCCAGTTGATTTCCGCGCATTCGCCAGATCCGGTGAACACCATCGTGAGCGTCTTGCCGATCGGAAACGCGTCGAGCATGTAACTTAATCCGGGGCCGCAATCCGGTACCTGATCCTTGGGCAAATGCTGCAGCCACAGATGCCGCGTAGCGATGGCGATGCCAGCGAGTCCGGCCAACAGCACAAGCAAAGCATAGACTCGGCGCCCCGCCCCGGTCGGGCCATGTATGGCGCCGATGAGAAAAAATATACCCATCGCGATGAATGCGACGCGCTGAAAAATGCACAGCGGACACGGATCGACATTCAACTGATATTGCGAATACAAGGCGTACGCGAGCAAAGCCGCGCAAACCAGAAATCCCGCGATGAACTGGGTACGAAACGACCAGAGGAATGGATTGAACATGGGTTTCTCTCACTGATTAAACGGGACTCACGACAGACCGCGATTATGCGTTGCCGTTCCCTGCCGATGCGCCCAACAGAGTCGCAACTGCGCCAGAGTGTAGTCGCGAAACCCCTGAATATAAGAATTCGGGATTCGCATAAAGCAACGGCCCCGGTCAGTTTCCTGACCAGGGCCGTGATCTTGTCACGCATGAAACTGCCTATTCGGCGGCTTCGGCGCCTTCAGCTGCAACCTGCGGACGATCGACGAGCTCGACATAAGCCATCGGCGCTGCATCACCAACGCGGAAACCGCACTTGAGGATACGCAGATAACCGCCGGGACGCTCGCGGTAACGCGGGCCGATCTCGACGAACAACTTGCCGACGGCAACCTTGTCGCGCAGACGTGCAAACGCGAGACGGCGATTGGCAACGCCATCGGTCTTGGCCAGCGTGATCAGGGGCTCGGCGATGCGGCGCAGTTCTTTCGCCTTGGGCAGGGTGGTGCGGATCAGCTCATGCTTGAACAGCGAGGCGGCCATGTTCTTGAACATGGCTTCGCGGTGACTGCTGGTGCGATTGAGTTTGCGTCCGGATTTCTGGTGGCGCATGGTCGTGTGTCCTGTTCTTGTTTCGTGTTACAGCATCTGCAAGCCGTGCTGCAGATTGGCCGGTGGCCAGTTCTCCAGCTTCATACCGAGAGACAAGCCACGTGTGTGCAACACGTCCTTGATTTCGGTAAGCGACTTCTTGCCCAGGTTGGGCGTCTTCAACAATTCGACTTCCGTGCGCTGAACGAGATCACCGATGTAGTAGATGCTCTCGGCCTTGAGGCAATTGGCCGAACGCACCGTCAATTCGAGATCATCGATCGGACGCAATAACACCGGATCCACGCCCGCCTTGTCGGTTGCTGCACCTTCGCTTTCGCGACGCGTGAAGTCACCAAACACGGACAACTGATCCTGCAGAATCTCGGCCGCTTTACGCACTGCCGCTTCGGCATCGATGGTGCCATTGGTTTCAACGTCGAGCACCAGCTTGTCGAGATCGGTACGCTGTTCGACGCGCGCACTTTCGACTTCGTAAGCTACACGGCGAACCGGGCAGAACGAAGCATCAAGCTGCAGACGGCCGATCGGATGCGCTTCTTCATCCGGACGACGACGGCTGGTAGCCGGCTGATAACCGACGCCACGCGTGATGCGCAGACGCATGCTCAGCGTGATGTCCTTGGTCAGATGGCAGATGACGTGGTCGGGATTGATGATCTCCACGTTGTGATCGACCTTGATGTCACCCGCGGTGACAACGCCCTTGCCTTTACGACTAAGAGTGAGGTTTGCTTCATCCTGACCGTGCATGCGGATCGCGACGTCCTTCAGGTTCAGCAAGACTTCGATGACGTCTTCCTGCAGACCTTCGAGTGTCGTGTACTCATGCAACACGCCATCGATTTCGACTTCGATGATGGCCGCGCCAGGAATGGACGACAGCAAAACACGCCTCAGGGCGTTGCCCAAGGTGTGACCGAAGCCACGCTCAAGCGGCTCCACGATAACTTTGGCGCGATTTGCGCCGATACGCTCGACGTGAATGTCACGCGCGCGCAGTACGGTTGTTGGCGACGCTGCCATGAACCACGCTCCGGATAAATAACTAGAAACTGGGTGGATGTTTCGGCCAGAGGAAACTCTGGCGGACAACACATCCTTGCATTACGTTGCAGCAAGCCCGGACTAACCGGGCTTGGGCTTACTTGGAATACAATTCGATGATCAGGTTTTCGTTGATGTCGCTCGGAAGATCACTGCGTTCCGGATGCGCCTTGAACGTGCCGCTGAATTTCTTCGCGTCCGTCTCGACCCATGCTGGAATCAGATCCATTTCCTGCGACAAGGTCAACGCTTCCTGGATGCGCAACTGACTGCGCGACTTTTCCACGACCGCGACCAGATCACCTGGCTTGATCTGGTAAGAAGGCAGATTGACCTTCTTGCCATTCACTTCAATCGACTTGTGTGCGACCAACTGGCGTGCCTGCGCGCGGGTAACTGCAAAACCCATGCGATAGACGACGTTGTCGAGGCGGCATTCAAGCAAGCGCAGCAAATTCTCGCCGGTATTACCTTTGAGGTTTGATGCCTTGGCGTAATAGTTACGGAACTGACGCTCAAGCAAACCGTAGATTCGCTTGACCTTCTGTTTTTCACGCAGCTGAACTGCGTAGTCCGACAGACGAGCGCGCTTGTTGGCGCCGTGCTGGCCGGGCTTGGTTTCGAGCTTGCACTTCGAATCGAGTGCGCGAGCTGGGCTCTTGAGGCTCAGATCAGCGCCTTCACGACGGGCGAGCTTACAGGTGGGACCGATATAACGTGCCATGGTCGCTTCTCCTTACACGCGGCGACGCTTGGGCGGACGACATCCGTTATGCGGAATTGGCGTCACGTCCAGGATATTGGTGATCTTGTAACCGATCGCATTCAGCGAGCGCACCGCGGATTCACGACCAGGGCCAGGACCCTTGATGCGTACTTCCAGCGATTTCAGGCCGTATTCCTGAGCTGCCTTGCCCGCTTTCTCCGCCGCGACCTGCGCAGCGAAAGGCGTGCTCTTGCGTGAACCGCGAAAACCCGCGCCACCCGCCGTAGCCCACGACAAGGCATTGCCTTGGCGATCGGTAATCGTCACCACCGTATTGTTGAACGATGCCTGCACATGGCAGATACCATCAGTCACGATACGCTTGACTTTCTTTTTGGTCTTTGCAGCAACCGGCTTATTCATAGTCGGGTATTTGCCTTATTTCTTGATGGCGCGACGCGGACCCTTGCGGGTGCGAGCGTTGGTGCGGGTACGCTGGCCACGCATCGGCAAGCCGCGGCGATGACGCAGACCACGATAGCAGCCCAGATCCAGCAGGCGCTTGATGCTCATGCCAACTTCGCGACGCAGATCACCTTCAACGGTGAACTTCGCCACTTCCTGGCGCAACTTATCGACTTCAGACTCAGTCAGCGACTTGATTTTAGTCGCCGGATTGACACCAGCAGAAACGCAAACCTTCTTGGATCGCGTGCGGCCAATGCCGAAAATGCTTTGCAGACCGACCCAGACATGTTTCTGAACCGGCAGGTTGACACCTGCAATGCGCGCCATGTAGATATCTCCGATAACGCCCTAAAGCGCAGTGAACTTCCAATTATACCTTGGATTGTCCGAAACTGAAAGCCTAGATTACGACTTTGTTGCGAACACCCGATTCGAATACAAATTTGCGGTGTTGCAGCTCAGCGAACCGAGCCACTGCGACCATATCCTTTGAGGTTTGCCTTTTTCAGCAAGCCTTCGTATTGATGCGACACCAGATGTGCCTGCACCTGCGCGGTGAAATCCATCACCACCACAACCACGATCAATAGCGATGTTCCGCCGAAGTAGAAAGGCACGTTCCACGCCGAGCGCATGATTTCCGGAACCAGACATACGATGACCAGATAAATCGCACCGGCACAGGTCAGACGAGTCAAGACGGCATCGATGTACTCAGCGGTGGACTTGCCCGGGCGGATACCTGGAATCAACGCACCCGACTTTTTCAGATTCTCGGCAGTCTCGTTCGAGTTGA
>JANXUW010000086.1 GCA_025351985.1 Pseudolysobacter sp. | reverse complement strand
TCGTATCCGCGCGCAAGCGCCGCACTGAAACCTTCGAGCATCGCCTGCGCCTTGCCTTGCGGTTGCGCATGCGTGATCAAGGTGATCGGCAGATCGGCGAGTTGCGCGGCAGTGCCATCGCTGGAGCCATCGTTGATCACGATTACATTCGCGCAATGAGCCAGCGCGGCATTGACCACGCTGCGTATCGCCAGTTCTTCATTCAACGCCGGAATCACGACGGCAATATTGGCGGCGGATTGAGTGTTCAATTCGACCATCGAGAAATCTTCATGAAATATCAGCCAACGGTTGCAGGAAGATCAAATTACGCGATGAAAACGAGCTCACGCTTGATATCGGTGCTATGAAAAACGGGCTGACAGGGAGTTAGCACCTGAGTATCGCCGTGCGCATTGTAATGGGCTGGCCGGGCTATGCCTATCTGGCGCAAGGGACTACCAAATTTCTTTAGTGGCGGGCGTCTGCGTAGTGCTTTCCGAGGCAGATTATGCGCGCATGCTTGCAGCACGATTACAGCAGCTGAATCAGCGCGGTTGCGGGCAACTACTGAGGTTGTTGCTGGTCCGACACGTTATTCCTGCATCGCCACGAGCGCCGCATCGATCTCCGCGCGAGTGCGGGCGCGCAGCAGCAGTACGGATTTTTTGCGCAAGCTGCTCAGGTCACACTCGGCGATCGCCTGGCGCACTTCGAGCAAGGTACCGGGGTGCATGCTGAAATCGGTCAGGCCGAGCGCCAGCAACAGCGCGGTGTAGCGTGTGTCGCCGGCCATTTCGCCGCACAACGAAACCGGTTTGCGCGCGCGTTTGCCGGTGACAATGGTCAGGCGGATCAGGCGCAGCACGGCCGGATGCAGCGGATCGTACAGCGTGCCGAGCGCGTCGTTGCCGCGGTCGGCGGCGACGGTGTATTGCACGAGATCGTTGGTGCCGATCGCGACGAAATCGAGCTGGTCGATCATCAGCGGCAACGCGATCGCCGCGGCCGGCACTTCGATCATCGCGCCGAATTCGAAGTGGTCGGCGATCGCCACGCCTTCGCTGCGCAATTCCGCGGCGCATTGATCGAGCAGCGTGCGCACCGCGACGATTTCCTCGAACGCGCTGACCATCGGCACGAGAATGCGAATCGGCCCATATGCCGAGGCGCGCAACATCGCGCGCAGTTGCGTCGCGAACAGGCGCGGATAACGCAGGCTCAAACGCACGCCGCGCAGGCCGAGCGCCGGGTTCGGCTCGTACTCCAGCGTGAGCCCGCTGCTGTCCGCCTTGTCGGCGCCGAGATCGAGCGTGCGCAAGGTCGAGGGCAGGCCGCCCATGCCGAGCACGAGATCGCGATACGCGGTGAATTGCTCGTCCTCGCTGGGCAATTCCTTGCGTTGCAGGAACAGGAATTCGGTGCGATACAAACCGATGCCGTCGGCGCCCCAGGCGCGCGCGTTGGTTACGTCGGCGGGCATTTCGGCGTTGGCGAACAGGCGGATTTCTGCGCCATCGCGCGTGACCGTGGCGGCATTTTTCAGTCGCAGTAAGGCGCGCGCTTCGCGCGCGCTGTCGCGTTGATGCTGGCGATAGCGCGCGAGATCGTGCGCGGTCGGATGCACCACGGCGAAACCGCGCTCGCCATCCATCAAGACCAGATCGTCCTCATGCACGGACGCTAGCGCATCGCGCGCACCGACCACCATCGGCACGTGCAGGCTGCGTGCGAGAATCGCGCTGTGCGACAGCGTGCTGCCGCCGGTGGTGATGATGCCGAGCACGCCGTGTTCGCTCAGGTGCGCCATGTCGGCCGGCGCGACGCTGTCGCCGATCAGGATTTCGCCGACGCGTGCGGCGATCTGCCGCTCCGCCGCCGAGGTGTTGCGACCGAGTGCTTCCTGCACGCGACCGATGACGTGATCGACGTCTTCGCGCCGGCTGCGCATGTACGGATCGTCCATGCTGTCGAACACCGCCACGAGCCGGTCGCGCTGGAATTTCAACGCCGCGCTCGCGCGATATTTGCCGTGCCGGATCAAGTCGAACAGGCCGGTGATGAGCTCGGGATCTTCGAGGATCAAACCGTGCGCATCGAGAAATTCGCCAACCTCGCGCGCCAGTGCGCCGTGTAGTTTGTCGCGCATCGCGGTGAGTTCTTCGCGC
>JANXUW010000026.1 GCA_025351985.1 Pseudolysobacter sp. | reverse complement strand
CCGCAAAACAGATGTTCGAGAGCGGCGACTGGCTGTTCCCACATCGTGGCATCGAGCTGTATGCCGACAAACCGCCGCTGTTCATGACGCTGCAGGCCGCGGCATACAGCATCTTGCGCAGTTGGCGTATCGCGTTTCTGTTGCCATCGCTGCTGGCCGCACTCGGCACGCTGGCGCTGACGTATGATCTGGCACGGCGCCTGTGGAATCACCGCACCGGAATGTACGCCGCGATCCTGCTGCTGTTTACGGTGCAGTTCACGTTCCAGGCGAAGAAAGCGCAGATCGATCCGACCGTAAGTTTTTTCATCATGCTGTCGTGTTACGGCTTGCTGCGACACATGTTGCTCGGACCGGACTGGCGCGCGTACTGTTTCGGATTTTTTGCCGCCGGACTTGGTGTGATCACCAAGGGTGTCGGCTTCATCGCGTTGCTGATGTTGCTGCCGTATCTGTTCGCGCGATGGCGCGACTGGGATCACCTTTCGCGCGTCAGTCGCGGCGGCTGGCGCTGGTGGCTGGGGCCGCTGTTTTTCCTGCTCGCGATCGCGCTGTGGCTGGTGCCGCTGCTGCTGCATTTGCGCTGGTATCCGAGCACCGAAAGCAGCGCGTATCTGCACGACATCCTGCTTCACCAGACGGCCGAACGTTTTGCCGATGCGTGGCAACACCAGCAACCATGGTGGTATTTTCTCGGCGTGATCGCAGGCAGCTGGATGCCACTCGTGCTGGCCTTGCCCGGCACGCTACCGGCGTGGCGCGAGCGGTTCGCTGCACGCGATGCGCGTTATCTGCTGCCGCTGGTCTGGTTGGTTTTGGTGGTGATTTTTTTCTCGCTGAGTCGCGGCAAACGCGACGTGTATATCCTGCCGGCATTGCCGATGCTCGCGCTGACGACCGCACCGTTTCTCGACACCCTGCTGCAGAAACGCTGGCTGCAAACGCTGTGTCTGGGCTTGCTCGCGGTGTTGACGTTCGGATTGCTGGCGATCGGGCTGTCCGCACTTTTTGCGCATTCCGGTTTTACCGTGCGCCTCGCGCAGGATCGCGGTTTCGATCCCGACAGCAACGGCGAATGGTTATTGTTGCTCGGCATCGGCCTGATCGGGCTGCTCAGCCTCGTATGGTTTGGCCGGCGCCGTGCGCCGATCGGACTGCTGGCGATGCTCAGCGGCGTGTGGCTGCTGTTTGGTCTGTGCGGTTATCCGCTACTGAATCCGACCAGCTCGGCCAGCGCGATCATGGCGCGCGCGGCGGAACTCGCCGGCCCGCAGACCACGCTCGGGCTGGTCGCGTGGAAGGAACAAAATCTGCTGCAGGCGCCGCCCGGCACGCAGAATTTCGGCTTCGTCAAACCGTGGCACGAGCAGCTCGCGCAAGCGATGTCCTGGCAGCGCGAGCAACCGCAACATCGCGTCATTTTCATTCTCGACGATGCACTCGGCAACTGCATCGACAAGTCGCGCGCAACGCTGGTCGGCCACGCCAACCGACGCGGCTGGTGGCTGCTGCGCGCCGACGCTGTGCTGCCGGATTGTGTGCCCCAAGCGGTGCTGCAGCGTGAGGACGACAGTGGCCCGTAAGCTCGGAATCCGTCGGTAATGTTGGAGCTGACGCGCCGACACGTTACGATATAAGCTTATTCACGCACGGTCGATACACGAGCATGCAAGACGACTACATCCCGACCAAGACCACCGAAGGGCAGCAGGAGATCGCGCAGCGCAGTCGAAGACTGTCAGCTCGGCAGCGCATGTTGCTGATTTCGATCAATGGCAACTCAAGCGTGGCCGAGTTGCGCAAGCAGTTCGGCAGCATCGGTGATTTCGATGAATTGATGCGCAATCTGGCCGAGCTCGAATTGATCAATTTGCCGGCTGCCGTAGTCGTCGCCGAGATTCCGACCCCGCCGCCGCCATCGGCAACAGCCGCGAAATCGGCAGCGCCCAGCACGCCCGCGATCACGCCCGCCGCCGCAGCGGTCGTACCCGAATCACCGCCGACCGGTGTCGCCGCGGCCAAGCAGCTTATGAACGAAACCGCGTTCGCCAATCTCGGTCTGCGCGCCTACATGTTCACGCTCAAACTCGAACACTGTTACACCGGCGAGGAATTACTGGGATTATTGCCGGATTTCACACGCCTGCTGACCACCGCGAAAGGTGAGCCTTATGCAATCGACTTGCATGAACGCATCGAGATAATGATCGCCGCCGAGCATTCGTCCGCCGGTTGAAAATCGGCCTCTCAGCGAATGCCGCACCGCACGGATGCGGCTAGCGCTGCCAATCCGCAACATCTGATTTCTTGCGCAAATCCGACGGTGCTTGCTCGAACTCCTCGCGATATTGATCCAGCCCAAGCGCGCAACGCATGAGATGGTGCTCGCGCGTTGCCTGCAGCAGGCGATTGTTCGGCATGGATAGATCGTGCGGATCCGGCGGCGCGCGCGTGGCGTGATGCAGATGCACCGCAAGGCCGGCGTATTTGAGTTGTCGCTGGCGCACGCCGGCGTTGTGGAGCCGCGCCGCCAGCTCAATGTCTTCGCTGCCATAACCCTGCATGCGTTCGTCAAAACCGTTGACTCGATCGAGGTCCGTGCGCCAGAAACTCATGTTGCAACTCATCACGTTGCCGCCACGCCGCGCCGCGCGTCGCGCCAGCCACATCGCGCGAAAAGCGTGGCGCCGCTTGAACTCGTGCTTGGTATCGAATTGACCGTCGAGCAGCCAGTCGAAGCGCGGTCGCTTGCCTGCCAGCAATTGCGTGGTTTCCTGCTCGCTCGCGCGCAGCCGTCCGCCCTGCAAAAAACTGTTTTGCCGGACCAGCGCAAGATGGTCGGCGACAAACGACGGATGCAGCAGCATGTCGCCATCGAGCAGGATCATATAATCGCCGCGAGAACTCGCGATGGCGCGATTACGCGCACGCGCGGCGCGAAATCCAAGATCGTCCTGCCAGACATGGCTGAGGCGGCACGGAAATGTGGCAGCGCAGGTTTCGATCAATTCACGCGTGGCCGCAGTCGAACCGTCATCCGCGATCACCACTTCGTCCGGCAGGCGCGATTGCTTGGTTATGCTCTGCAGCACAAGACCGAGCGCCTGCGGCCAGTTGTACGTCAGAACAATCAGGCTGGTGCGCATGTCGCTCGTTTCAGACCAGCGATTGCCATGCAGCAACAACACTCTGCAGCGAAATATCCGCGACCGTCGCGCACTGCGGCGGACCACCGAGATTGATGATCGGCTTGCCGAACGGACTGCGCCGATCCCAGCGCAACGGCGAATACGAACCGTACATCACGATCAACGGACAACCCGCGGCGGCGGCAAGATGGGCCGGACCGGTATCGATCGAAACCATGCTGTGGGCGCGTTCGAGCAGAGCGAGCAGGCGACGAATCGGCAGGTCGTTGGCGGCAACGGCAATGCAATCCAGCTGACTCAAATGCTGCACGGTTTCGAGAAACGCGGCCTCCACCGGCGAACCGCACAACACCAGCCGGGCCGCGGGCAAACGCTGATGCATCGCGTGCAGCAACGCGGTCCAGCGATCGATCGGCCACGCCTTCGGATCGTCCTCGCGTTTGCGACCCCATTTCTTGGCTTTCCAGTTACCGGGTTGCAGCAGCACCAGCGGTGCGCTGCCGAAGTTGCGTTGCTCGATCCACGCCGTGCAATCGGCGCGATCGTGCGCGGTGAGAAACAATTGCGGCGCGGTCTGGATGTCCTCGTCGTGCCACGGGTAATCCGCTGCGGCGAACGCGGCTGGTGTCTGCTTGCCGAAGCGCAGCAATTCATCGACCCAGTGTTCTTGTATGCCCGTGTGAAAATCGTTGATGAACACGCAGCGATCGCGCGCGATACCACTGAACCGCAACAGCGGATTGATCTTGCCAAGCGAACGACGTGTATCTTCGGTGACATATATCGGCCCGTTGTGCTGGCCGATTTTCTTGATGACTTTCCAGCGTTCCGGGCTCAGCCAAAGTGGCGTGTGCCGACCATGCAACTGCCAGATCTCGCCGACATCGGGGTGATCCGCGAACAGCGCACCGCTCCATGTGCCAGCACTCAGCAATCGACACGGATTGCCGTAACGGCGATGCAGCAAATGCAGCAGCGGCGCCTGCAGCAACATATCGCCCATGCGTCCGAAGCGAATGACTAGCGGGGTCAACGGATGGTCCGGCAAACGTGGTGATGGCATGCGATGTGATCGGTTCGCGCGAGATGTCAGCACCATCGCCCGTGTATCGGCGGATGGTGCGAAGAGGATGGATCGTTTCATTCCGAGCGCCGATATACCCGTTCGGATGGAGAAATTACGCCACGTAGTTTATCAAACTGCCCGTTGTCGGTTACGGCTGGCTTTGATCCACCAAGCGCATCATGCGAAGCCGCACGCGTTGCGCGCGTATCGAAAAGCTGGCGAACACCGTTCAGCGTGTGTGGCGCAACCCGCGCCAACGGCGGTTTGCGTTATGCTTGCTGTCGCATTTTTACAACCGGGGATGGCATGGCTTCCGCACAAGTTCTGGTCGTGGACGATGAGCCGGATATCCGCGGCACGGTCAAGGAAATCCTCGAAGACGAAGGTTATACCGTGATCGTCGCCGAGAACGCCGCCGCTGCGCGCGAGGCGCGACGTCAGCAGCGCCCGGACGTGATCCTGCTGGATATCTGGATGCCCGATCTGGACGGCATCAGCCTGCTGCGCGAGTGGTCCGAGCGCGGCGGTTTGCCGTGTCCGGTGATCATGATGTCGGGCCACGGCACGATCGAAACCGCGATCGAGGCGACGCGCCTGGGCGCCTACGATTTCATCGAGAAACCGATCTCGCTGGCCAAGCTTTTGCTGACGATCGAGCGCGCGCTCGAAGCGCAGCGCCTGAAACGCGAGAACGAAGATCTGCGCCAGCAGGTTTCCGTGCCGCTGGAACCGGTCGGTTCGAGCAAGGCGATGCAGGCCTTGCGCGCGCAGCTTGATCGTCTCGCGCAGCACGATACGTGGGTGCTGATCCAGGGCGAACCCGGTACGGGAAAAGAAGCGCTCGCGCGTTACCTGCACGAAAAAAGCGCGCGCCACGACGGCCCGTTCGTCACCGTCGCACCGGGCGCGATTTCGCGCGAGCACGCGGCGCAGGCGCTGTTCGGCGCGGAAGACAGCAACGGCGTGCAATACGGTTTGATCGAGCAGGCCAACGGCGGCGTGCTGTTCCTTGAGGAAGTCGCCGACCTGGATTCGGAGCTGCAATTGCGTCTGTCCAGTGTGCTGGAACGGCGCAGCCTGCTGCGCACCGGCGGTCGCGAAGCGGTGCCGTTGAACCTGCGCGTGATCGCCGCGAGCGCGCAGGATCTCGAAGCGCTAGCGAAGGCCGGAAAGTTTCGCGAAGAGCTTTATTACCAGCTCAAGGTGGTGCCAATCAGCGTGCCGCCGTTGCGCGAACGGCCCGAGGATATTCCCGAGCTGCTGCGTTTTTTCGCCGACTTTTTCCCGAACCGCGACAAGCTGCCGTATCGCCATTTTCCGGTCGGCGTGCAAAACCGCCTGCGCAACTATCCGTGGCCCGGCAATATCCGCGAGCTGCGCAATCTGGTGCAGCGTTTGCTCATCCTCGGTCAGGCCGGCGACGTGGAATTGATCGAAGTCGAACAGGCGCTGGGCAACGCGGTCGCAGCAAAAACACCGCGCGAAATCGACAGCGGCATCGACATGAACCTGCCGCTGCGCGAAGCCCGCGAGCAGTTCGAGCGCGCGTATTTATTACGCCAGCTTCAGGAAGCCGGCGGCAGCGTCGGCAAACTCGCCAAGGTGGTCGGCATGGAACGCACGCACCTGTACCGCAAGCTGCGCGATCTCGGCGTGGATGTGCGCAGCGGCGGCAAGGAAGAGTGATTGCGATCAAAGACAAAATTTTTCCGCTACGAAAATTTACACGCACGAATTTAGACTATTGTGCGCCGCCGCAATTAGACTAGGCGCGTTTTTTAGATCGTCATTCCAGCGCAGGCTGGAATCCAGTTCTCGATCTGATGCGAAGATCAACATGGATTCCA
>JANXUW010000765.1 GCA_025351985.1 Pseudolysobacter sp. | reverse complement strand
CATCGCATATTCACTCGGATGATCGACCAGATTGATCACTTGCAGCATTTGCTCGAACGATTGCACGGCAAGCGCCTCGCGCAATTTGCCCGCTTCGTCGGTGACTGGAATCGACAAATAAGCGATCGCCAGATTGTTGTGCAGAATCGCGAATTCGCGTGGATGACGCTCACGCGTGAAGACCCGCAATGCGTGGTGATAATGCGCGATCGCATCGGTGATGCGGGCGCGACCGATGCCGGCCTGCGATTGCGTCACCAGGCCGAGATTGATATCGAGTTCGGCAAGCTCTTCCGGCAAGCCACAGGCTTGCAGATGCGGGCGCGCTGCTTCGTAGCATTCGAGCGCAGCATCCAGTGCTTCTGCGCCGCCATCCGGCAATGCCTGATGTGCCGTACCTTCGCGTGCACGGATGCGTGCCGCCAGCAACGGATCGGAGTCGGGAACGAGTTCCAGCGCGCGCCGGTACAACGCCACCGCATCATGCAATTGCTGCGGCGAGCGCGGTTTCAATTGCAGGCCGCGCGCGATTTCCATAAGCATTTCCGCGCGCTCGGCCGGGCTGGCGGAAGGATCGTCCGCAGCGATCAGCGCGGCACGCACTTGGGCTTCGGGCAGACCCTCACTCTGCTCCGCCAACGGCTCGATCAGCATTTCAATACCCCTGTCCCGGATCTTTGTATTGCGTGCAATGTATTGCGTGCAATTCATGCTGCGACGTCGTTCCGCGAGATGTCAATTCGTTGTGCAGCATTGAATACTTTGTTTTCAGTTTTCAGCAGATACGATGTCGGCTAAATATGCGTCGTCCGATTAATGCGACATGGTTTCAAGTCTGCCGCCTCATCCCCGCCCGAACTGTGACACAGCACACGGCAGGCATTTTTTTGAAAGCTTAATTTCGCAACGCCGTGCGAGAAAATTGACATCTCGGGTGCGCCACGCGCGGGCTAACGGACTAACCTAAAGGGGTAGGACATGAATGCTGTTGTTCAGCCAAAGCGCCTAAGCAATGCGCATGTTCGCGAGATGTATCAATTGATCGCGCACGGGCAGGAAAAATCACGAGTGGCCGTCGTCGATCCGTTTACCGGCGTCGCCTGGACCCTCGGCAAGGGCAGCGAAAAGCACGCAGCGATCGACCACCAGACGTTAGGCGCGTTCGCCAGTGTGCTGTTTGCGCCGGACCATGTTTCCGAGAACAAACGCAAGCAGGTGCAGGAGTTATGCGCCGGCTTGGGCCGCATCAGCATGATTGCGATTCCGATGAAGGATCGCGATCTTTTTATCGGCCGACTGCCGAATACTTCGCGGGCATTGATCCTTGTGATCAGCCACACCAACAACATCGTTTCGTCGGACACGATCGTGCGCGCGCGTGCGATCCGCGCGCGCATGGGCGCGCCGAAAAAAGGCGATAGCGCTGCCGCAAACCAGCAGACCACGCGCAGCTATTCGATCTGGAAATCGCTGGTACAGGCGGTTTCTTCACGTTTTAGCAAGGCCGGTTCGACGCATGTGGTTTCATCAGGAATATTAAGTACCGCCCTGAGTTTTGATCATCATGTGCTGGCCAGTGAATTGTTCGATCTGGAAACCGGGCAACATCTCGATCAATACCATCACGAGAATTTTCCGAAAGCAACGGTAGTAGATAGCCGCGCCGCGAGTGCGGCATTGATCGATCTTTTTAACGGCAATCTCGATGTCAATGCGGTTCTGAAATGCATCGGCTTTGCCGATGCCGATGTCGGCAAGGTGCAGGTACAAATCGGCGATCTGGATTTCTATTGGTTGCGTGTGCCGTATTTTCCGACCCTGAGTTTGCCATTCGATCGCGATTGGGCGCTGCTGTTGTACAAGGAGCCGCGCGCCAATCCGGCGCTCGACTGGGCCGCGATCGATCACGCCGGGCTGAACCTGCTGCGCCTGCGCATCAGCCTGATGCTGGAAGGCGGTCTCAAGACGACGGTAGAACCGTTCCCGGAAACCCAGGTCGAGTTCCAGCGCATCCTCGATGAATTGGCGCTGCTCGATCACAACGATTTGACCACGCGTTTGCAGGTCGGCGGATTCCTGCGTGAGCCCAAGGAAATCGCCGGCGTGATGCAACGTTGTCAGGAATGTATTTATTATTTGCCGCACCGAAAATGGTGCGATCTGCCCGAATTGCCGGTGCCGGTCGAACCGAATTGGTGGTGCAGATTGTGGAAGGTCTAGCATTGGAAGGCTGGATTCGCTGAGCCTGCCCTGACGCAGTGCTTGCGACTTGTTGCGGCGATTTACCCCGATTGCCGCGACTTTTTTGCTGCAAAGATTTTTCGGAGTTCATCCGATTGAAGGCATCGAAACCCGCGCGTATTGATTCAACGCGATGGGTTTTCGCGCGCGCGGCGCAGATTAGAATAGGCGATGATTCAGATGAGTTGGCGCGCATAAAAAAAGCACAGGCGATCAGCAGACCGCTGTGCTTTTTGCATTCGTTGCGGCGTCGAACGCGGCTACGGGTGCCAAATCTGGCGTAGAGCTCAGTCGTGCGTTAGCCGCACTTCGAATAGCCGCAATTCAGACACGTAGCGCAGCCGTCCATGAGGATGCTGGCCTTGGTATTGCACTTGTTGCATAGCGTTGCCGACGCCGGAAACGATTCGCCGCCGGTGTTATCGGCCGCACTATCGCTGGGCGCCGCGCCGCTGTTTTTGCTGGAAGGTCCGGCGGTCTTTTTCGCGCGCGCTTCGTACGCCGCACGTTTTTCCGCAATGAGTTGGCGTTGCTCGGGATCCAGGTCGGGATCGTGCAGCATGCCGATCATGCGCAGATGCGCTTCAATGACGGCGCCTAGTTCGGCCACGATTGAATTCATGTAGACGCCGCCGGCCTTGAAATAACCACCGCGCGGATCGAATACGGCCTTGAGTTCCTCGACCAGGAAAGTAACGTCGCCGCCCTTGCGGAACACCGCAGACATGATGCGCGTGAGCGCCACGATCCACTGGAAGTGATCCATGTTTTTCGAGTTGATGAAAATCTCGAACGGACGACGCAACTCGTGTTCGGTGCCCTGGTTCAACACGATGTCGTTGATCGTCACGTACAGCGCATGCTCGAACAGTGGCGACTTGATCTTGTAGGTCGCACCGACCAGCACTTCCGGGCGCTCGACGCGCTCGTGCATCTGGATCACCTCCGCCGTGGTGACCACGGGTGCAACTGCGACGCTGCTGTCGTGCCGATTTTTGTCGTCGGGCTGGTTGACGCTGTAGCCCTTGATCTTCTTGCCGATCTTGATGGCCATCGGCCGTACTCCTGATGTTCGTAGGGTGTATGCGGTGTGCTGGCGCTGGCGCCAACACGGTGGCAGTGACAGGTTATTGTTGTGCATGCGATGCGGAAGCGCGCATGTTTTCAATTCTTGCGACACACGTGAGCAATGCAGATTGCGTCGCGGTCTAGCGAACAGCGCTGCAACGCCCGACGATGCTCAGGCGTTGCAGCGTGCTAACGCGATATTGCATCCTTCGCGCGGAAGGATGCATCCCGGTTATTTTTTCTTCGCCGCCTTTTTGGCAACTTTCTTCGCTACCGCCTTCTTCACCGGTGCGGCTTTTTTCGCTACGGTTTTTTTGACGGCAACCACTTTCTTGGCAACGGCTTTTTTCGCTACCTTGGATTTGGCGGCTACTTTTTTCACGACCGCTTTCTTCACGGCCTTGGCCTTGCTGGCGACTTTTTTCTTTGCACCGACAACGGCTTTCTTGGCCTTGCCGACATCCGCTTTCACCGCTTTCTTGACGACCTTGGCCTGAGCCTTCGCCTTGGTCTTCACCACGGCGGCTTTTTTCGCGACGGTCTTCTTCGCAGCCGCGGTCGAGCCGGTGACTTTTTTCTTCGCGCTCGCCACCACGGCTTTCGCCTTGGTCACGGTGGCCTTGGCCTGCTTGGTCACGGCCTTCTTCGCCGCGGTTGCCTGCTTGACCACAGCCTTCTTCACTTCGGTCGCTTTCTTGGCAACTTTCTTGGCTTGCTTTTTCACGATCGCCTTGGCTTCGCTCGCGACGTTGGAAACGCTCGCGGCAACGGCGCTGGCCTGCTGCACGATGGTATCGCCGACATGCTGCGCACTTTCTTTGGCGGCTTCGACGACGTTGTGCAGATTTTCACTTACGGTATTTTCGTTGCTCATTATTCCCTCTCCGACAGGTTGTGTTGTGGCTAGAACTTTCCGTAATAGCCTTCCTTCAAGGCATCGAACAAATTGGCGGCAGTATGTGTTTCGCCGTCGTATTCGATCTCTTCGTTACCCTTGACCTCGACAACGCTACCGTCTTCCAGCTCAAAACGGTAGAGGGTATTTTCAAGATCGGCTTCTTTTACCAAAACGCCCTGGAAAGCGGCGGGGTTGAAACGGAACGTGGTACAGCCTTTCAGGCCTTGCGAATGCGCGTAACGATAGATGTCCTTGAAGTCTTCGTAAGGGTAATCGGTCGGCACATTGGCGGTCTTGGAAATCGATGAATCCACCCAGATTTGCGCAGCCGCCTGGATGTCGACATGCTCTTTCGGCGAGATGTCATCGGCGGCGACAAAGTAGTCCGGCAGCTTCTGTTCCGGCGTGCTGGAGTAAGGTATCGCTTCGGCATTGATGAGTTCACGATAGGCTAGCAGCTCGTAGCTGAATACCTCGACTTTTTCCTTGCTCTTTTTGCCTTCGCGAATCACGTTGCGCGAGTAGTGATGCGCAAAACTCGGCTCGATGCCGTTCGATGCATTGTTCGCCAGCGACAGCGAAATCGTACCGGTCGGCGCGATCGACGAATGATGCGTGAAACGCGCGCCGGTCTCGGCCAGTTCGGCCACGAGTTCCGGCGCTACCTTGGCGATGCGCTGCATGTAACGGCTGTATTTCGCGTGCAGCAAACGACCTGCGATCTTGTCGCCGAGTTTGTAGCCATCACTCAGCATTTCAGGCCGTTTGCGCAGCATTTCGGCAGTCACGTCGAACTCCTGCGCAAGGATCGGCGCAGCGCCTTTTTCCTTCGCCAGACTCAGCGCGACTTCCCAGCCGGCGATCGCCATGTCACGCGCGATTTCCTCGGTGAACCGACAGGCTTCTTCCGAGCCGTAGCGCATCTTGAGCATGGTCACGGTCGAACCGAGGCCCAGGAAACCCATGCCATGACGACGTTTGCTTTCGATCTCGGCGCGCTGTTGCGGCAACGGCAGGCCGTTGATCTCGACCACGTTATCGAGCATGCGCGTAAACACGCGCACGACTTCGCGGTATTCGTCGAAATCGAAACGCGCCTTCGGCCCGAACGGGTCGCGCACGAACGTAGTCAGGTTGACCGAGCCGAGCAGACACGAACCGTACGGCGGCAGCGGTTGTTCACCGCACGGATTGGTCGCGCGGATCGTCTCGCACCACCAGTTGTTGTTCATCTCGTTGACGCGGTCAATCAGGATGAAACCCGGTTCGGCAAAATCGTAGGTGGAACCCATGATCAGATCCCACAAGTGTTTGGCGCGGATGCGCGCATACACCTTGCAAGCGACCAAGCCGTCTTCGCGTGACACGTAGTTTTCGTGCGTCGGCCACTCGCGCCAGATCACCTGTTCGGGATTGTCGAGATCAACCTCGTGCTGTTCCTTGATATTGACCGGGAACAACAACGGCCAGTCGCCATCGGTTTCGACCGCGTGCATGAAACCATCGGTGATCAGCAGGCTGAGATTAAACTGGCGCAGGCGACCGTCTTCGCGCTTGGCGCGGATGAAATCCTTGACGTCAGGATGCGCGACATCGAACGTGCCCATCTGCGCGCCGCGACGACCGCCGGCGGAGCTCACGGTGAAACACATCTTGTCGTAGATATCCATGAACGACATCGGCCCGGACGTGTACGCGCCCGCGCCCGACACATACGCGCCGCGCGGGCGCAAGGTCGAGAATTCGTAACCGATGCCGCAGCCGGCTTTCAGCGTGAGTCCGGCCTCGTGGACTTTTTCGAGAATGTCATCCATCGAATCGACGATCGTGCCGGAAACCGTGCAGTTGATCGTGGAGGTTGCCGGCTTGTGTTGCAGCGCACCCGCATTCGAGGTGATGCGGCCAGCCGGAATCGCGCCACGGCGCAGCGCCCATAAAAAGCGCTCGTACCAGTAGGTTTGTTTGTCGGGGGTGGGTTCGGCATCGGCCAGTGCCTTGGCGACGCGCTGGTAGGTCGCATCGATGCTTGCATCGACCGGCTCGCCATTCTTGCTCTTGAGACGGTATTTCTTGTCCCAGATATCGTACGACGCAGGCTGCAGCGGTATTTCCACCGCGCCTCGCGCCAGCGCCTCAAGTCGCACTGTGCTCATTCCTTTTGACCTCCAAATTACTTGACTCGAACAACGTAGCGATCCCCCCAGACCGCTGCTCGTTTTTGACCATTGTGATACGCAGAGGTTGCCGCTACCGGCAAAAAGCTGCCGCCAGCATTGCCACCGGCGAAACCGGTGAACCGACGCTGTCCGCATGCTTTCCGAGGTGTGGCACTGGCTCTGCTCCGAGATGGGATGCGCGGAATGACAAAAACCCGGCTACCCAATACGTAGGTTTCTATCCCAATGCAAACCACAAGATGTTGTGGTTGCAGGGGCGATAACGTAACCCTGTGACCGGCAGATGTCAAAGGATTTATTCGCCATTTTTTCAACAACTTGAAAACTATTCCTGAAAAAACAACGGAGCGAATAGCCAGTTTTGGTCAGTATCTGGCATGCACGGAGTAACTTGCGAAAGGAAACCCCGGCCGCTATCTGTGGTCTCACCAGTCCACCTCAGTTTTTCAGGAGCTTCCATGTCGAATCTTTCGTTGTGGCGCGTGACGCGCGCGATTTCTTTTGTCGCCCTTGGCCTGTTTGCCACGCTCGCGGTATCGCCGCACTCATACGCCGGCGCATTGCCACTTGCCGTCGATGGCCAGCCGCTGCCGTCGCTCGCGCCGATGCTCGAACACGTTACCCCGGCGGTAGTGAATATCAATTCGAAAACTCGCGTGCGCGTGCGCAATCCGATGGCCGAAGATCCGTTCTTCCGCCAGTTTTTCGGATTGCAGAATGCACCGCGCGAACGCATCGAGCAGTCGCTCGGCTCGGGGGTGATCATAGATGCGGCGAAGGGTTATGTGCTCACGAATAATCACGTGATCGACGGTGCGGACGATATCGCCGTCACCTTGCACGACGGTCGCACGCTCAAGGCCAAGCTGGTCGGCAGCGATCCCGATACCGATGTCGCGGTGATCCAGATGCCGGCGGAAAATCTCAGCGCGCTAGTGCTGGCCGATACCAACAAATTGCAGGTCGGCGATTTTGTAGTGGCGGTCGGCAACCCGTTCGGACTCGGCCAGACCGTCACCTCGGGCATCGTCAGCGCACTCGGCCGCAGCGGCCTGCGCGGCATGGGTTATCAGAGTTTCATCCAGACCGACGCTTCGATCAATCCGGGAAATTCCGGTGGCGCGCTAGTCAACCTGCGCGGCGAACTGGTCGGCATCAATTCGCAGATCGTTTCGCCGTCCGGCGCGAGTGCCGGCATCGGTTTTGCGATCCCGGCCAACCTCGCCGGCGACGTGATGCGCCAGCTCATCAGCAGCGGTTCGGTGAAGCGCGGCACGCTCGGCATCGAGGCGCAGGATCTCACGCCCGAGATCGCGCGCATGCTCGAAATCGAACCGAGCCAGGGTGTGGTGGTGACGCGTGTGCAGAACGATTCGCCATCCGCCAGCGCTGGCCTCAAACCCGGTGACGTGATCACCGCGGTCAACGGCAAACCCGTCGCGACCGAGCAGGAGCTGCACAACGCCGAAGGCCTGTTGCCCGTCGGCAGTGCGATCCAGCTCAAGCTGTTGCGCGATGGCAAGCCGATCGAGGCGAGCGTGCGCACGGCCACCGAGCAGCTCGCCACGAGCAGCGGTGCCAAGCTCGATCCGCGGCTCGACGGTGCCGAGTTCGCCGATCTCGGTGAGCGCCAGCACAGCGCCGGTTTGAGCGGAATCAGTATCACGCGTGTTGCGCCGGGCAGCCGCGCCGCGGCGAGCGGTTTGAAGAACGGCGATATCGTGTTCGCGGTGAATCAAGTCGAGATCGGCAGTGTGCGCGACCTCGAACGCCTCGGCACAAAACGCGTGCGCCAATTGCTGCTGTCGGTGGTTCGCGGCAACAATTCGTTCCTCGTACCTTTGCAGTAGGCGCCGGAAATTCGAGGTGGCAGCTCACAAAAGCTCGCGTTGATGGGTCGGAATCGCGATAATCACGGGTTGACGATTTTATTTTCTGGAAGTGACCTGTGATTGCATTTCGATATACCCGATGGGCGGCGATGTTTCTGCTGCTGAGCGCCACGTTCACCGCTGGCGCGGCCGACAAGGCACCCGCCGCGGCCGCGCCGGCCAAACCGGCTGCCGCCGCGGCGGCTCCGGCGAAAGCGAAAAAAGCGCCGGCGGCACCGGTCGTCGCGCTGCCGAGCATCATCTGGCGCGGCGATCTGGCGACGTCGCGCGCGTTCGTCGCCGATCTCGCCAAGGAGTTCGAGAAGCAGAAAAAAGGCCGCATCGAAATGCAGCCGTTCAGCACGATTTCCGGCATCGATGCGGTATCGACCGGTGCCGCGGATATTGCCGGCACCGCGCGCCCCGCGTCGGAAAAGCGCAGCGAAGAAACCGGCATGACGTTTTATCCGATCGCGTGGGACGCGGTGGTGGTAATCACGTCGCCGAAAAATCCGGTCGGCAGCCTCAGCCTGAAACAACTGCACGATATCTATTACGCCAAGATCAGCAACTGGAAAGAGCTCGGTGGCGCCGATGCGCCGATCAATGTCGACGCCGTCGCTGGTCCGCTCGATGGCGTCGAATTCAGTTTTCGTTACCTGATTTTCCGCAATGGTGACCAGCGTGTTGCGGCGCCGCGTTTGTACGTAAATACGGCCAAACTCGAAGAAGACATCGCACTCAACGAGTTCGGCATGGGGCTGACCACGTTGTCGGCGGTGTATGCCAACAAGAGCGTGAAAATCCTCAGCGTCGAAGGCATTGCGCCATCGCGCGAAAGCATCGCCAGCGGCACGTATCCGCTGTACACCAAGCTGTTTCTGGCCGCGCGCGAGGATGGCAGGAACAACCCGAAGGTGCAGGAGTTTGTGCAGTTTGCCGCCGGCCCCGAAGCGCTCGCGATCATGCGCAAGCATCAGGTGGTCGGTTATGGCGAAGCGCCGGATCTGTTGACCAAAAACGAAGAACACTTTGCCTACATCGATGCGCAGATCGGCATCGATCACACCGCCGACAGCAGCGGTGCGACGATCGTCACCACCAGTACCGGTTCGCGTCCGGTCTCGGCAGTCAACGCAACTGCGTCGGCGATGCAGAGCAGCTCGCCGAATTCGCCGCTAACCCAGGAAGTGAAAGACAGCGCCGCGGCGAAAACGCAGGCTGCCAAGGATGCGGAAAAATCCGGCAGCGACAGCAAACACTGAGCGGAGAACTCGCGTGCGCATCCGCGCCATCTCGCTGGATCTGGACGATACTTTGTGGCCGATCGAGCCGGTAATACTGCGTGCCGAACAGCACCTCGAAGGCTGGCTGCAGCAGGAATGTCCGCACGTGGCTGCGGCGTGGCCCGTGGCGGAACTGCGCGCGTTGCGCGAGCGTATTTACGGCGAGAATCCGCACCTCGGCCATGATTTCACCGCGCTGCGCAAGCTGAGTCTGCGCGCCGTGTTCACGCCGTTCGAGATGGGCGAGGATTGGGTCGAGCGCGCCTACATCGAGTACTTCACCGCGCGCAATCAGGTCGAGTGCTACAGCGATGCATTGCCGGCGCTCGAACGTCTCGCCGCGCTGCTGCCGCTGGTCAGTATTTCGAACGGCAATGCCGATCTCGATCGCATCGGGCTGCGCCGTTTTTTCCAGTTCTCGGTATCGGCGCGCGAGTTCGGCGCGGCCAAACCGCACGCCTCGATTTTCCATACCGCGTGCGAACGCCTCGGCCTGCAACCGCATGAAGTCCTGCACGTCGGCGACGACGCGGAACTGGATGTGCTCGGCGCACGCGATGCCGGTTTGCGCACCGCGTGGCTCAATCGCAGCGATTCCACATGGGCGCATCCGGTCGCGCCGGACTTGACCTTGAGCGATCTCGGTCAACTCGCACACTGGCTGGAAAATCATCAGCGCGGGATGTGATTCCGTCGCCTTTTTTCTCATCAAAGGAATACCGATGCACGCCCTGATCGAGCGCCAGACCACCACTTCGTCCATAGCGATATTGCCCGTCACTGCGGCAAGCTTGAGTGGGGTTCTGCAGCAGCTCGATACCAGCCAAAGTGCGTGGGTAATCGCCAACGATTTTCGTGCCGAGGCCGGCAGTGTTTGCCTGGTGCCCAAGGGCGATGGCAGTTTGCACGCGGTGTTGATCGGTGTCGCGAGTACATCGGATATTTATGCGCTGGCGGCATTGCCGCGACGGCTTCCGGTCGGCATTTATCATCTCGATACCGCTGGCGAAGTTGCGCTGGATCCGCAGCGCGCGGCGCTGGGCTGGGCGCTCGGTGCGTATCATTTCGGTCGATACAAAAAGGCCGCGCGCGTAGCTGCAGAACTTGCGATCAACGCCGCCATCCTGGCTGCCGTACAGCCGCTGCTGGATGGCATCTACCAGACGCGAGATCTCATCAATACGCCGACCGAAGACCTTGGTCCGGTCGAGCTAGCGGCAGCGGTGCAGGCGCTCGCGCAAACCCATGGCGCCGAGTATCGCGACTGGATCGGTGATGCCTTGCTCGATGCGAATTTCCCCGCGATTCACGCCGTCGGTCGCGCCAGTCATCGCGCGCCGCGGCTCGCCGAATTGCGCTGGGGCAACACCGACGAGCCGCATCTCGTGCTGATCGGCAAGGGCGTGTGTTTCGATACCGGCGGACTCGACATCAAACCCGCCGACGGCATGCGCTGGATGAAAAAAGACATGGGCGGCGCCGCGCACGCGATCGCGCTGGCTGGCCTGGTGATGGCGGCGAAATTACCGGTGCGGCTGACGCTGTTGATCCCGGCGGTCGAGAACTCGATTGCGGGCAATGCCTATCGGCCCGGCGAAATCATCCGCACGCGTAGCGGCGTCACGGTCGAGATCGACAATACCGATGCCGAGGGTCGTGTGATTCTCGGCGATGCGTTGAGTTATGCGGTCGAACAATCGCCCGATCTGATCCTCGATTTCGCCACGCTCACGGGCGCGGCGCGCATCGCGCTCGGTCCGGAGTTGCCGGTGTTGTTCAGCAATCGCGATGACGTCGCCGATGGTCTGCTCTCCAGCAGTCGCGAGGTCAACGATCCGCTATGGCGCCTGCCATTGTGGCAGCCGTATCGCAGCATGCTCGACTCCTCGATCGCCGACATGGCCAACGCCGGTGCCTCGCGCCACGCCGGTGCGATCACCGCCGCGCTGTACCTGCAACGCTTCGTGCCCGAGGCGCAGGCGTGGTCGCATCTGGACGTCTATTCATGGAACGATGCCGATCGTCCGGGACGACCGAAAGGCGGCGAGGCGCAGGGTTTGCGTGCGTATTTTGATTTCCTCCAGCATCGTTATGCGGCGAGGAATTGATCGAGTCCATCAATCCGCCTAGGATCGACGTCTGGTCTCCGGCAATTTATGTCTCGACCAGCTGCAACATTCATATTAAAAGGAAAGCCGCATGGCATCGTCGGGTCACGCTACGTTGGTTGCTGTTTTCCTCTTGCTCGTTGCGAGTTGTGCGTTGCCGCAGCGTGGGGAGGATCAGGTCTCCGCACAACAAGTCGTCGCGCGGCTGGCGCTGTACGAGGATTCAATGCGGCGCATGGATTACGATCAGTCGGCTGACATGTTCACCGAGAGCGGTGAAGTGTCCAGCGTGGGGGCAGCGGCTGTGCAAGGCCGAGAGGCGATCCGCAAGTTTCTCAAATCGTTCGCCGCCTCCAGAATTCTGGCGTATTCGACGTTGGCGGATTCAACCGCAGTCGATGGGCATTTGGCAACGCAGCGCGGCGTTTATTCGCAAACGGTGATCGTTCCCGCTGGCGATACGATTCTTGTTCATGGTCGCTTTGAAGCGCTGTGGTCGCATCAGCCGAACGGAGATTGGCAACTGCAACGCATGCACACGATTCCGATCAAGTAGCGGCACATTCTCTGCGATTCACCAATGCGTCTAAGGTGGCAAAAAAAACGGCGATGCAACTTTCGCTGCATCGCCGTCTGGATAACACTACCAAGTTTTCCCGTCGCTTAATTCATCTCGACCTTGTTCGGCGAATGCGGCAATACACGTTCGGCGAGTTGTCTGTCGTTCTTGATCAGGGTGACTTCATCGCTGACGATGCGCGCGGCTTCCTGTAGCAGCACATCTTTCGCCTGTTTGCGCTTCGCTTGGGCAGCCAGGTCCGATTTCAGATTACGCTCGTCGGCCTGCAAGCCGTCGTCGCTGGTTGGCGTGGATTCGCCATCGTCGTTGAGCACCGAGGTGCTGCTAGCATCAGTCGGTTTTGCAGGCTTGGCATCATTGATTTTGTCATCAAGCTTGACGACGCTGCCCACGCCTTCGATCAAAATGCGGTCAGGTTTGGTGAGTCCCAAGTCCTTGGTTATGCGCTCGCTGGTCTTGCTTGCCGGATCCGCCGGCATCGCCGAGGCGAGATCATCGTTGTGCGCCTTGCGCCGTGCTTCCTGCTCGTCGCGCTCCTTGCGGCGCACGGTTTCGTTGAGCGAAATCGTGGTCTTCAAGCGCTGCTTGCGCGCTTCGGTCACGTCTTCCTGCCAGT
>JANXUW010000764.1 GCA_025351985.1 Pseudolysobacter sp. | reverse complement strand
CGCGCAACTTCTCTTCGAAACCACGCTCGATCCCTCACGCAGACGCCTCCTGCGCGTGGTCGTGCCCGATGGCGATAAAGGCTATACCGAACGCGCCGTGAGCGAATTGATGGGCAAGGAACCCGAGCCGAGGTTTCTATTCATCATGTCTGAGGCTTATACCGCCAAGGATATCGATATCTAACGGTCGTCAATCTTTCGCCTTGGCTTTCTCGCGATTCACGTCAGCATCAATCTGCGGCACGCTGACCTGGAAGCTCGAAAACAGTCCGGCCAGTTCGGGGGTTTTTGCGCTGCCTTCGATGACCTGTCGCGTCTGCTTGAACAGCTCCTCGAAACCGACGTCGGCGCGGTCCTCGATCTGCAGGCGGAAGCCGCCGATCGTGCCGAGTCCGTTCACCGGCGGCGGCGGGAAAACGGCGATGTAGGCATCCTGGATCGCGGCGTATTTCTGGTTCAGCGCACCGGCAATCGCACCGGCGGAAAGCGTCGCCGAGCGGCGCTCGTCGAACGGCTTGAGCGTGGCGAAAACGATGCCCGAGTTGGTGCTGTTGGTGAAGCCGTTGATCGACAATCCGGGGAACGCCACCGCGCTTTCCACGCCGGGTTGCTTGAGCGCGATATCGCTCATGCGGCGGATCACTTCTTCGGTGCGATCGAGCGACGCGGCGTCCGGCAATTGCGCGAACGACACCAGGTATTGTTTGTCCTGCGGCGGCACGAATCCGGTCGGTACGTGGGCGAAACCGAGCCACGCCATGCCGATCAGTCCGGCGTAGATCACCAGCGCGATCGAACCCGAGCGCAACACGCGCTGCACACCGCCGACATAGCTGTTCGAACTGCGCTCGAACAGGCGATTGAACGGACGGAAAATCCAGCCGAACGCAAAATCGATACCGCGACTCAAGCGATCCTTCGGTGCGTCGTGGGCTTTCAGCAGCAACGCGGCGAGCGCCGGACTCAGGGTCAACGAATTGAACGCCGAGATCACCGTCGAGATCGCGATCGTCAGCGCGAACTGGCGATAGAACTGGCCGGTCAGCCCGCTGATGAACGCGGCCGGTACGAACACGGCACACAACACCAGAGCGGTGGCGACGATCGGGCCGGTGACTTCGCGCATCGCCTGGCGCGTGGCGTCTTTCGGCGACATGCCTTTTTCGATGTGACGCTCGACGTTTTCGACCACGACAATCGCGTCATCGACAACGATGCCGATCGCGAGCACGAGGCCGAACAGCGACAACGCGTTCAGCGAAAATCCGACCGCATACATCACCGCAAACGTGCCGATCAACGACACCGGCACCGCGACCAGCGGAATGATCGATGCGCGCCACGTCTGCAGGAACAGGATCACCACGAGCACCACGAGCAGGATCGCTTCGAGCAAGGTATGCACGACCGCCTCGATCGAGCCGCGCACGAACACGGTTGGATCGTAGACGATGCTGTAGTCCACGCCTTGCGGAAAATCCTTTTTCAGATCGGCCATGGCCTGGCGCACTTCGTCGGAAATCTGGATCGCGTTCGAACCCGGGCGCTGGAAGATCGGCACGGCCACCGCAGGTTGATTGTTGAGCAGGCTGCGCAGCGCGTAGTTGTTCGAGCCGAGTTCGACACGTGCGACATCGCGCAGATGCGTGACCGCGCCGTTCTTGTCGGTGCGCACGATGATGTTGAGGAAATCATCCTCGGTGATCAGGCGTCCGCGCGTATTGATGTTGAGCTGGAACGCCGCGCCGTTCGGTTCGGGTTGCGCATTCAATGCGCCGGCGGCGACTTCGATATTCTGCTCGCGAATCGAACGCAAAACGTCACCGGTGATGAGTTCACGCAACGCAAGTTTTTCCGGATTCATCCACACGCGCATGCTGTATTCGCCGGCGCCGAAAATCTGCACATCACCGACGCCATCGAGCCGCGCGAGTTGGTCCTTCACGTGCAAACGCGCGTAGTTCGACAGGTACAACATGTCATAGCGTTGGTCGGGCGAAATCAGATGCACGACCATGGTCAGGTCGGGCGAACTTTTCTGCGTGGTCACGCCGAGACGTTGTACTTCCTGCGGAAGTTTCGGCAGCGCTTGCGACACGCGGTTCTGCACCTGCACCTGAGCGTTGTTCAGATCGGTGCCGAGCGCGAAGGTGACGGTCAAGGTCATCGCCCCATCGCTGGTCGCCTGCGATGCGGTGTAGAGCATGCCTTCGACGCCGTTGATCTGTTCTTCCAGCGGCGTGGCGACGGTTTCGGCGATCACCTTCGGATTGGCACCGGGATAACTCGCGCGCACCACCACGGTCGGCGGCACGACTTCGGGATATTCGCTGATCGGCAGGCGAAACACCGAGATGCTGCCGGCGAGCAGGATCAGCACGGAAAGCACGCCGGCGAGGATCGGCCGGTCGACAAAATATTGAGCGATTTTCATGAGGTTTCTTCTTGTTCACGTCGCGCTTGCGCGCAGAATCGGGGCAACAGTCTTCTGTGGGGCAGCGTGGCTGCCCCGGTTGATCGTGGTGAGACAATGCCGCGCCGAGGCGGCTGAATAATTAGTTCTGCGCGCCGACTTTCGGCAAGGTGGCCGCGGCGATCTGTTTGCCCGCATCCAGCGTGCGTGTGTCCATCGCGACCTTGACCGGCGTCACTTCCGCGCCGGGTCGCACGCGCTGCAAGCCGTTCACGACGACGGTCTCGTTCGCGGCCAGACCTTCGTTGACCACGCGCAAACCGTCCAGCAACGGGCCGGTCACGACGCGGCGATATTCGATTTTCTTGTCCTTGCCGATCACGTAGACGTACTTGTTGCCGAGGTCAGTGGCGACGGCACGATCATCGATCAGCACGCGCGCGATCTTGCTCGCACTGCGCAACTGGATGCGCACAAACAGGCCGGGCGTGTAACTCGCATCGGCATTCGCGAACACCGCGCGCAATCGGATCGTGCCCGAGCCGGTACGCAACTGGTTGTCGACAAAGTCGATGCGACCGGCGTGTGGGAAACCGGTTTCATCGGCCAGGCCCATGCTCACGCTCGGGCCGTTTGCGCCTTCGCGACGCGTGCGGTCGAGTTTCAGATAACTCTGTTCGTCGACATCGAAATACGCATAGATCGGATCGACGCTGACGACGCTGGTCAATACGTCCGCGCTGGTCACGAGATTGCCCGGCGTCACCAGCGCGCTGCCGATGCGACCGTCGATCGGTGCGCGGATTTCGGTGAAGCTGCGATTGAGTCGTGCGGCGTCGAGCGAGGCGGCGGTCGATGCCACCTGCGAACGTGCGCTCAACGATGCGGTATCGAGACGATCCGCCTGTTCGCGCGATACCGCCTGCAGGTCGAGCAGACGTTTGCTGCGCGCCGCATTCGCCTGCGCCAGCGTGTATTCGGCATTGGCCTGAGCGAGGTTGGCGCTGAGGCGATCGACCTCGGCCTGGTAGGGGCGCGGATCGATGCGGAACAGCAGTTGGTCCTTCTTCACCGCCGTGCCTTCCTTGAAATGGATGGAGTCGACGTAACCGCTGACGCGCGGATGTAACTGGATGGTATCGACTGCCTGCAGCCGTCCGGTGAACTCGTCGGCGTCATCGACCGGCCGCACCAAAACCTCGGCAACGGTGACTTCCTGGGCTGCCGGTTTTTCCGTGGCGTGGATCGGAGCGGGTCGCGCAGCGAGCCAAATTGCTGCAATTGCGATAACCGCGGCGCTCGAGCTGATGAGTAATTTCTTCTTCATGGCAAATCCTTGGATAACTTCGCCGGAGGCTCCCGGCGCAGGATTGACACTGTAGACCTTGCGCATGGAGCGATAAATAGGATTAGAATCACCTCACTTGTGATTCCGAGTCACCAATCAGCCGGAGTTTGCCGCTATGGAAGACTTTTCTGCGATCAGCGTTTTTGTCCGTGTGGTGGAAGCCAAGAGCTTTTCTGCTGCAGCGCAACAATTGGAAATGACACCCTCCGGCGTGAGTCGGGCGATCGCACGACTGGAAGAACAAATCGACGCCAAACTGTTTTTCCGCTCGACCCGCACCTTGCGCCTGACCGACGACGGCGCCGCGTTTTATGCGCGTTGTCGCGACATCCTGGCGGATCTTAGCGAGGCGAAGGAAGCGCTCGGTTATTCGCGCACCAAACCGAGCGGCAGTTTGCGCATCGCCGTGCCGACGGCGATCGGGCGTGGCGCGTTGATTCCGAATTTCGCCAAGTTCGAGGCGCAGTTCCCGGATATCCGCATCGACATGTCGATGCGCGATTTCCCGTTCGACCTCAACGAGGAAGGTTTCGATTGCGCGATCCGCATGGGCGCGCTCGAGGATTCGGATTTGATCGCACGCAAGGTCGGTTACTTCAACAATGTGCTGTGCGCCGCGCCGGAATATCTGCAGCAGTACGGCACGCCGGTCAGCATCGAGGATCTGAAAAAACATCGCTGCATCAACTTCGTCGATCCGGCGACGCGCCGACCGTATCAATGGCAGTTCGATACGCCGAGCGGTCGCGTGGGTGTGGATATCGATGCGCACATGTTGATCAATGATGGCGAGTCGGTGATCCAGGCCGCGGTGGCCGGCCTCGGCATCGTGCAGGCGCCGCATTGTCTGGCCGCAATCCATCTCGCGCAGGGGCTGCTGCAGATCGTCATGACCGATACCATTTCGACCGGCTCGCCGCTGTGGGTGGTGTATCCGCAGAAGCGCCATCTTTCGGCGCGCGTGCAGGCGTTCCTCGAATGGGTCACGGAATTGTTCTCGCGCACGTGCGAGCCGATGTGTCGCCAAGCGGCGGAACGCAGCCGCATCGAGCAGGCCGCGGAAATCAAATTGGCGGCGGTGGCATAAAGGTTTTCGCTTTTCAGCGTTGGCCCGATCGCCGCGTCACGAGGCGCGGCGATCGGCGTCGGGACACGCGCTTCATAATTCTTCATTCGTATTTCATGCGTTCCATTCGCAGCGATGGCCCACTGGTGATCCTCATTCACTGCGTGGAGAAGTCGCATGGTTTCCGTAATTCGTTCGCTATTCCTTATGGTATCGGCCATGAGCTTCGCTCTGGCCCACGCCGGCAACTATCACCCGCCGGAAAAACTCGACGACGGCTGGGCGGTGGCCGATGCGACCGCGCAGGGCTGGAATGTCGCGACCCTGACCGGCGTCGAAGCGAAGATCGCCGATACGAGTTACAAGAACATCAGCAGTATCGTCGTGGCCGATCACGGCAAGCTGGTCTATGAGGCGTACTTCAACGACGGCAACCGCGATTTGCTCAACGATGTGCGATCGGCAACCAAGAGCGTCACCGCCTTGCTCGCCGGCGCGGCGATCGACCGTGGCCTGATCAGTGGCGTCGATGCCAAGGTGTATTCGTTCTTTCCCGAACGCCAGCCGGTGCAGCATGCCGATCCGCGCAAGCAGAACTTCACTCTCGAAGATCTGCTGACGATGAGTTCGCTGTGGGAATGCAACGACGACAACGAGTTTTCCAGCGGCAACGAAGAGCGCATGTATGTCACCGAGAACTGGCTGCAGTTCGCGCTCGACCTGCCGATCAAGGGGTTTGCGCCGTGGATGAGCAAACCGAAGGACAGCCCGTTCGGCCGCGCGTTTTCGTATTGCACGGCAGGCGCCTATACCGCAGGTGTGATCGTCGAGCGTGCCACGCACAAACCGCTCGCGACCTTTGCCAATGAGGCGCTGGAACAACCGCTCGGCATCCGCAAGGCGCAATGGAACACCTCGCCCGAAGGCATCGGCATGGGCGGTGGCGGCACGCGTTATCGCTCGCGTGACCTGGCCAAGATCGGCCAGCTCGCGGTCGACGGCGGGCGCTGGCACGACAAGCAGGTGATCTCGCAGAAATGGATCCAGGCGATGCTCACGCCACATGCGCAGGCGCGCGAAGATGCCGAGTACGGCTATTTCTGGTGGCGTTTCCATTTCCCGATCAAGGGCGTCGATACCGCGGTGTGGGCGATGAGCGGCAACGGCGGCAACTACGTTTTTGTGCTGCCGCAAAAGCAGTTGGTGGCGGTGGTCACGAGCAAGGCCTACAACCAGCGTTATGCGCATCTGCAGTCGCAGGAAATTTTCCGCGACTATATCCTCAAGGCGCTGCCTTGATCTCGGCCGGACACCAGTCGGCGGCCAGTACACGCTGACGCTCGCCGGCGACACGGTGATCGATCGCATCGATCAGCGACACGAATCCCGGGTCGCCGGCCAGCGCATGAAAAAGCGGCGAGGTCTGCAGATAGGCCTTGTCGCTATAGCCTGCGGCGACCGCCCGGTCGAGTTCGGCAAGTGCCGCCGGTTTGTCGCCGGCGGCCAATTCGAGCAGCACCAGTTCGAGTCGATCGGCGGGCCACGCCTGTGCCGTCTGCAGCGCAGTGCGTGTTTCGTCGATGCGCAGTTTCAGCCATGCTGAGGAAGGCGGTTGCGCGGCGTAGATCGCCGCGATTGTTGCGGGCAAACTCGATTGCGGGCGCAACCGACTGGCTTTGCCGAAGGCTTGCACAGCACTCGCGCGGTCGCCGCGCACGAGCGCCAGCTCAGCGGCCAGCAGATGTAGGTCGACACGCTCGGTATTGCGTGCAAGCGATTGATCGAGCGCGGTCTGCGCCTCGGCAAAACGGCCTTGCACAAACAGGAAACGCGGCCACGCGATATTCGAAAAAATATTGTCGGGATTGAGTTGATAGATACGCCGGTAATGCGCTTCGGCGACGGTCGGGAATCCGAGCAATTCGAGTTCGTGCGCGATCTGCACTTCGCGAAAACGCACGCGCGATGCATCGCCGTGCATATCGAGATTGGTCTGCAGCGCATCAGCGAGGCGGCCTTTTTCCTGATACAGATACGCCGCCGACGCGCGACTGGGATCGTCCAGCGGATCCAGCGCAAACGCGTGTTCGTAACCATCGATGGCCGCGTCGATGCGGCCATCGCAATCCTGCGCATACGCGAGCGCGGCCCAAGCCTTTGCGTTTTTTGCATCTTCTGCCAGCACCGCGCTTGCGAGCGCTTGCGCGCGTGCAATCCAGTCGCGTCCGGCGTTGTACAGGCAAACCCGCGCGCTGTAGGCGCGGCTCAAGCCGATTTGCGCGTCGATATTCTGCGGCGTTGAGGCGAGCGCTTTTTCGTACAAATCGATCGCGCGTTCGTTGTTGTCGTTCTGGCCGATGCCGGCGTAATACGCGGCGCGGCTGACGATATCCGGTGCTGCGACGGAAGTGATTTTTTCCGATTGGGTAGGCCGCAACAGAATCAATACAGCGCCGATGAGGATGGCAACAACCAGCAGCAGCGCGATTGTTTTTCGTCCTGCGCGATGATTTACAACCCTGTTTTCGCGCCCCTCATCCAATGCCTGCGGCACGGCACATAACTGATAACCACGACCGCGCACCGAGCGCACATAACGCGGATTGCGACCGTCGTCGCCGAGCGCCTGACGCAACAGCTTGATGCGCTGCGTGACGGTCTCTTCGTTGACCACGGCAGGCGCCCAGACGGCCGACATGAGCGCATCGAAGCTGACCACGCGATCGCCCTGCGCCAGCAGGTGAGCCAACAACTGAAAGCTCAGTCCGGCAACATCCAGCGCCATACCGTCGCGCTCGACACGCTGGCGCGGAAGATCGATCAGCAGATCAAGCAGGCGATAACGCGATATCAGCATTGCGAATTCAGCCGCCGGCATTCAAGCCAGCAGATCGGCGTACTCGGTATGCCGCGTGACAAACACCGCTGCATACGAACATGCCGGCACGATCTTCCAGCCTTCGCTGCGCGCGGTTGCAAACGCCGTGCGCATGAGCTCGGCGGCAATACCGCGACCGCCGACAGCTTCGGGCACGCCGGTGTGGGTGATCGTCATCACGCCATCGGCAAACGTGTATTCGAGCACACAGCGCTGGCCGTCGACATCCACGCTGAAATTTTTCGCGCTGCGATCGTGATGAATATCCAGTGACATGGTTTTCTCCGGTGTATGCGGGAACGTTACAAACGGCGATCCGCTGCATGAATTTTCGTTGTACTTCAGCGCGTTTATCGCGGCGTTGCGGGTTCGTTGCGCATCATACGACGCCCGTCCATTCGATCATCATCGACTCATGCAAATAACGAATGGCGCCGTGCATCTGGACGCTTGTCACGCGTGAAATCAGTCGGCATTTGCGCCGACGGCAGCCAACGCTCGCGCGATCGGAATGAGATAGTTGACGTTGAGGGAGGCGCCGTCGGCGTTAACTAGGCCGGAAACACTCAGCGCCACCAGTTCCCCGGTGTCATTAAAAACCGGGCCACCGGAATTGCCCGGATTTACCGCCGCATCGGTTTGGTAAAGACGCGCGCTGTTGACCTCGCGCACGGCGGACAGAATGCCTTGCGTCACGCTGTGGCTGAGCTTCAGATCCAGCGGCGTGCCCACGACGTAGAGCGGATCGCCCGGGCGCGGTTCGCTGCGGGAGATGCTGGCTGCGGGACGCCCCTTCGGCTCGAACTGCAGCAGTGCTACATCCACACGCGTGTCGCTGCGCACGACACGCGCATCCACCATTTCGTCGTCGAGCATTACCTGAACCTGCGTGTCAGATCCCACCACGTGCGCGTTGGTGAGCGCATAGCCGCTGGCATCAATCAATACGCCACTGCCGTGACCGCGTGCGGTGCGCACGGTTACGGCGCTGCGCAACAGCGATTCGGAGTTGCCGCGAAACGTGCCGCGACCATCGCCGTATACCACCACGAGGTTGACATCAACGGGTTTGAAAGCGCTTGCACGTTCGGGTGATGTACCGGTCAAGACATCGACAAATGCGTGATCTCCGAGCAGGTTGTCGGTCGCGTTGCCGAGGGTCTTGAGGATTACGCCTTTGGTCATGCCGCCGGGATGCCAGGCGTCGAAGGCGCCGACGCTGATGCCGCGGAACAACGGCTCGTCTGCCACGTTGCGACGCAGGGTCCAGCGAATTTTTATGTAAGCGCGCGAACCTGGGCCGATCGTATTGCCCATGCTGATCGAGTCGCATGTGTCCATCTTCATCGCCAGCAGTTCGGCGTCCAGATGCAGGGTTGCGAGAGCGGCGGTAGTTTCAGACTCGACGCCGACGAACGAATAACCGAAATTGCGAAATCTTTCCGCAACGGTTCGCTCCGCAACCTTGCCCTTGAGATCGACGATGCCATCTTCCCATTGCACACCGGTGCTTTGCGCGCAGTTCTTGCCGCTGAAAGCCCGCCCGATATTGGTGTTGTTGCCATTCGCCACATCCAGCCGCAAGGTGAAATTATCCAGCGCGATGCTCGCGCCGCCGTTGCGTCTGGTATTGGCGATCGGCGGTTTGTTGGCGACTTTGACATCGGCAAAATCATTGCTCAGCGCAACCTGCTGTACATCGACGCGTACATCGCGGGCGCTGCCAGTTGGCGGTGGCGTATCGGAAAATTGCCACACACCCTGCGCATCTTTCCATTTGTAGGCACCTGCATGCGCGAGCACCGTCGTGCATAACAGACTCGCGACAAGCACCAGCCGACCATGGGATTTCGATACGCGCACCATGTTTTCACTCCTTGATTCAATGGCGGCGATAATGCGCCGACGCGGCGGCTATGCTACATGCGTACGATTGGGCTTACAAAGCATTGTGGACATGCATTCGTTGGTCGATTCGACTCCAGCTTCGCGGTGAATCCGGCTGTAATCTTTTGCGTTTTTGCTGCAGCTATGAGCGGTGTCGTCGATAAACCTGCGCCGAAATGAAATTCGGGGTGCGGTGCTTGGTCTGTGTCGGATGTATCAGAAACAATTCAACCACGCCGCTGTGGCGCACGTGCGAGCGCCCAGACATCCACACGCGCCACGCCGGCGCGTCGCAGCGTGCGCGCGCATTCGCGCATTGTCGCGCCCGTGGTCATGACATCGTCGAGCAGCGCGATGTGTGCGGGTAAACTCACATTGGGGTTGACGACAAACGCATCTTTGACATTTCGCGAGCGCGTTTTGATGTCGAGTCCGGTCTGCGCATCGGTGGCGCGCTGGCGGATCAACAGATCGTGTGCGAGCGGCAGACCGAGCATTTCCGCGAGCGGTTTGCCGAGTTCGAGCGCCTGGTTGTAACCGCGTTCGCGCAGCCTGGATGTGTGCAGCGGGATCGCGACCAGCAAGGCCGGCAAAACCGGCGGCGCGTTTTTTGCCGCGGCAATCCACAACTCCTGCAGCACGCGCCCCGCGGCGAGATCGCGCCCGAACTTGAAACGCGTCACGAGCTGATCCAGCGGATACGCATAACGATACGGCGCCCATGCGGCGGCGAACGGCGGCTCGTGCTTGAGGCAGATGCCACACAGCGGCTCGTTGCGCTGCAACGGCAACGCGCAGCGCTGGCAACTCGGCTGGTTGGGTTGAAGATCTGCGGCACACGCGCGGCACAAATCACGACGAGTATCCGACGGCGCGCGACACAGCAGGCAGTGCGCGGGCAGCAGCGCAAATTCGAGGCGCTGGTACCAGCCGTCTATCCAGGCCGGCCATTTCAAGTTGACAGCTCCGTGCCGCAAATCAACTCACCTCGTGCTTCCGCCAGCGCTGAATAAATCATGCCCACGGCCAAGATTCCGCGCACGACCCACGACGATTCCGATCCGAACAATACGATCCGACACAACTGGAGTCGCGACGAAGTGGTCAAATTTTTCGATCTGTCATTCAACGATTTGTTGTTTCGTGCGCACTATATGCATTGCCAGCGCCACGATCCTAACAGCGTGCAGGTTTCCACGCTGCTGTCGATCAAGATCGGCGCGCGTCCCGAGGATTGCGAGTATTCCGCAGCGCGCGCGTGACGCGAGCGGGCTGGCGGTCGAAAACGCATGAGTGTGGCTGCGGTGCGAGAAAAGGCGCGCACGCCAAGCCCAGCGGTGGGATCCGGTCGGCACGGGCGTGGCACAACCACAGTGCGAGCACTGTGCAAATCCCGACGCGAACAAACGCGGATTTCTACTTATCGCCGAGCACGATCGCAGCCGCGTTCGCCGCCGGGCTTGCACCGGCGATCGCGGTCGCTGTAGACAAATCGGGTTATCCTTTGAACTGGTACCGAATCTTGGGGTGAACCATGAAAACCACCATCGCTTCCGGCCCGCGCTGGGCGCTTGCGTCGGCCATCGCATTTGGCTTTGGCCTTTGCGGCGTTGCCCATGCGCTGCCCGATGATTCGGCATCGGACGAGATTTTGCCGACGGATTCGATCCGCCACCAGTGGCCGGCTTTGCGCAAGTGGCGCACGGTCTGGCGGTGACGTTCAGCGATCAATCGGCTGATCCCGCAGGAACGATCGGCGCATGGACATGGGATTTCGGCGATGGCGGCACCTCGACGTTGCAGAATCCCGTCCATACGTTTTCCGTCGCCGGGACTTACACCGTCACCGAAACTGTGGTCGACGGCACGAACCGAGAATCTGGCACCGCGTCAAAGGCGGTGATCGTCGTACCTTGCGGCACGCTGACCTCTTACCTTCACGATTTCAAGGCATACGGTGAGAACGGTGGCCATCCGGACTTCGAGCGCTACAATGGGGCCGCATTCGGCATCGTCTATGCGACCATGACGCCAGGCGGTGTGCCTGCGCTCAACTCTACGCAAGGGCTCGTGACAAGCGCCAGCTCGTTCGCGCAATGGTTCACTGACGATCCGATCAATTATCCGATCCAGCAGACATTGGTGCTTACCGAGAATCCGCCCGGCACGTTCTCGTATGCAAGTAACGCCTACTTCCCGATCGACGGCCAGGGCTTCGGCAACTACCAGGGGAATACGACCGGGCTGCACAATTATCATTTCACCACGATGCTGCGTACCCAGTTTCAGTACAACGGCGGCGAGACGTTCACATTCACCGGCGATGACGACGTCTGGGTCTACATCAATGGCCACCTCGCGATCGACATGGGAGGAGTCCACGGCGCTCAGACAGGGGCGGTGACCTTTGACGCCCAACACGCAACCGCGCTCGGGCTTGCGCTGGGTCAAACCTACAAGCTCGATTTCTTCCAGGCCCAGCGCCACACGATTTCCTCAGATTTCACCTTGCAGACGACACTGTGCCTGAGCGACGGCCACTGATGCCTTGATCCACTTTCTTGCAATGAATGTGCGGGAGACCGGCCTTGGCAACCGCGCGGTCTGCCGAAAAGTCCGCGCAGTACAGCGTGGATGCCGTGATTCCTGAGGCGCCAAGTCAGCAGTCGCATGGTCTTTTCGGAACAGCGCGATGTGGGCAAGACCGCCGCCGCAATTCGATCCGCCGTTGCCGCCGTCAACCGAGAAACGTCTATCCAGGTTGACAGCTTCCGGTGGCAAATCC
>JANXUW010000727.1 GCA_025351985.1 Pseudolysobacter sp. | reverse complement strand
CCAGCCGCGCTACTTCTACGGTTTGTACGCGATCGATCTGACGAACAAGAAGTACAAGAACAGTATCTATTACGCCGAAGCGTGCAAGCGCTTTGCACCTTTTACCGGTACGTCTTACGAGTTGGGCGTAACGATTTCCGGCAAGCCGGTCGAGATCTATGCATTGCTCGGTGGGCAGTGGCCGCATTCGAGCTACATGGTGCCCGGCGGCGTGATGTGCGCGCCGACGCTGACCGATGTCACACGCGCGTGGTCGATCCTCGAATATTTCAAGAAGAACTGGCTGGAATCGTGCTGGCTTGGCTGCACTTTGGAACGCTACGAGCAGATCAAATCGTACAAAGATTTCATGGCGTGGCTCGATGAAAGCCCGGCGCATGCGAATTCGGATCTGGGTTTCTACTGGCGCATGGGGCTGGATATCGGCCTGCATAAATTCGGCGGCGGTGTGGGCAAATATATTTCGTGGGGTTATCTGCCGCACGAAGACAAATATCAGAAACCCACCATCGAAGGCCGCAATGCGGCGCTGATCATGAAGAGCGGCGTGTACGACGGCAAGACCGATACGCACACCTTGATGTCGCAGGATCACGCACTCGAAAACACCACGCACGCGTGGTACGACGAAGGCGGCGCCGATGTGCATCCGTTTGATCGTACGACGCGCGCCACGCAGAAAAACACCACCGATTTCGCCGGTGCATATTCGTGGGCGACCGCGGTGAATCACGATCAATATGGTCGCCTCGAAGCCGGCCCGTTCGCACGCCAATTGATCGCCGGCGGCAAGCACGGCGAGGCTTGGCAGCACTACGATCCGTTCGTGCTCGACATGTACAAGAAAATGGGTGGCCCGAGTTTGCACCTGCGCCAGATCGCGCGCATGCACGAGACCATCAAGCTATATCGCCAGGCCGAACATTGCCTCAAGGAATTCCGCCTGCACGAACCGTGGTACATCAAGCCGCGCGAAAAAGACGGTCGCGGCTGGGGCGCCACCGAAGCCATTCGCGGCGCGCTATGCCACTGGATCGAAGTCAAGGACGGCAAGATCAAGAATTACCAGATCATTGCGCCAACCACCTGGAACGTCGGGCCGCGCGACAGCAAGGGCATCCGCGGTCCGATTGAGGAAGCGCTGGTCGGCACGCCGATCGCTGATCCGAGCGATCCGGTCGAGGTCGGCCATGTCGCCCGCTCGTTCGATTCATGCCTGGTATGCACGGTACATGCGCACGATGGTAAAACCGGCAAGGAGCTGGCACGCTTTCGCATCGGGTAAGCGCCGTGAGCGTGACCCAGGCGCAACGAGGATGCGATGTCGAGACAGGACGATGATCAAATGCGCGAACGAATCGGCAAGCTGCTTGCCGATGGTCTCAAGACCCAGACCGAGCCGTTTCCAGAAACGGCTCGGGAGTTTTCGCGCCTGCTCGACGAGTTGTATCGGCTGTCACCGGACGATCTGTGCGGCAAACTCGTGCTGTCGGGTTTTACCGATACACCGTATGGGCCGGAACGCATGCGCTGCCAGGAGTGCATGTATTACCTCGTGCATCGCAAATGGTGCGATCTGCCGGAACTCGCGGTACCGGTCGAAGCGGACTGGTGGTGTCGTCTCTGGCGCATCTGACTGACAAAGGACATGGCGGTGAACGAATCCATCGATGCGCAGCTCGATCGACAGCGCAAGAAGATCCACGATCTGCTGGCCGCCGGACTCGAAACCGACTGGCAGCATCGCGCCTACAGCGATGCCGAAATCCAGCGCGTGGTGCAGGCGTTGCAAGCGCTGCCGCCGGACGATCTGCAAGGCCAGTTGCGCATCGCCGGCTTCACCCTCACAGCGTACGTGAGCGAGGAGGATCCGGACATCGAGCAAGCCTGCGCTACCTGCATGTACTACATCACGCACAGTCGCTATTGCGCGCTGCCCGAACTCAAACTCGGCGTGGAACCCGAATGGTCATGCAACGTATGGCGCATTTGAAGTTGCGCGCAGTCGATCGGTCCGACTCATGCTCGTCGTAATCGGCTGCGGCAATCTCGCGCGCGGCGACGATGGCATCGGCGTTGAAGTGGTGCGCCGCCTGATCGAACGTTTTGGTACGAAAAATTCCGCGCTACGGTTGATCGATGCCGGCACCGCGGGCATGGATGTGATGTATCAGGTGCGCGGCGCAGCGCAGGTGATCATCATCGACGCATGCCGCAGCGGCAGTGATGCGGGCGCGGTATTTCGTTTACCGGGCAGCGAGGCGCAAACGCCAGCGGAACCGGGATTCACCCAGCACGGTCTGCGCTGGGATCATGCGCTGTATGCCGGCGGAAAAATGTTCGGTGCGGATTTCCTGCGCAATATCGAGGTATTCCTGGTCGAAGCGCAAAGTCTCGATTTCGGCATCGGCCTGAGTGCCGCGGTCGAACGCGGCGCGCAGCAGGTGACCGAGGAAATCTCCGCGGTCATTCGCGCGCGCGAAGCCGTCGCCGGCCCCGAAGTCTGGCTGCAAAACGGCAGACTGCATCTGACCAGCGCGGCCTATGATCGCTACATGGATAGCTGCTCGATTGTCGCGCTGCTCGCCCGCGATGATGCGTGGTTGCTGCTGCCGTTGCGCGCCGGCGCCGGCGGATTGCAGATCAAATTACGCAATACGCGCGGTGATCGCGTAATCGAAGCCCAGGAATTTTTTCGCGCGCAGGGGCTGGAAGATTCCGCGCAGTTGCGCAGCGTACGCTTGCATCACGCACCCGAGCACGGCGCGTGGCGAATCGAGCTGACGGATACCGCAACCTCATCCGCGCATGCGATTGCCTGAGCCATCGATTCTGACCGCTTGTTGACGATCGAACACGCGACAGACCTCACCTGTCGCGCGCTCTGCATAGCCGCCAAGAACATCGCGACACGCCACCGGATACGCCATCCATGCATGTCACAGGTTATGCTTTACGGCATGCGTGTACTCATAGTCGAAGACGATGCCCTGGTAGCGGATGCGATTCGCAGCGGCCTTGCCGCGAGCGGGTTTGCGGTCGATCACGTCGGCAGTGCCGAAGCCGCACGGATCGCGCTGCGCCACGAAAATTTCGATCTGATCGTGATCGATCTCGGCCTGCCCGTGGCGGATGGCTTTTCCCTGGTGCAACGTTTGCGCGCTGACGGCTTGACCTTGCCGGTGTTGATTCTTACTGCGCGCGATGCGCTGGCCGATCGTGTCAATGCCCTCGATCTCGGCGCCGACGATTATCTGGTCAAACCGTTCGAGTTGCCGGAACTCGCTGCGCGCTGTCGTGCGTTGATCCGGCGCTCGACGTCGGCGCTCAGCGCCAATCTGAGCTGCGGTTCGCTGGAAGTCGACTTGGCACGCCGCCAGGCGAGTGTGGCGGGGGCAAGCATCGAACTCACGCGACGCGAATGGGCGATCATCGAATGCCTGCTGCTGCATGTCGGCCAGGTCGTGAGCAAGGACAAACTGCAGCAGGCCATCGCCAGTTGGGATGAGGTGCTGACGCCCAATGCCATCGAGGTTTATATCTCTCGATTGCGCGCCAAGCTCGGCGTAGGCGTGCACATCCGCACGGTGCGCGGCCTTGGTTATCGTCTGGAGGAAACCGAAAAATGAAAGCATCGGATTCCGCTCATATCGGCACCGTTCGGCGACGCCTGCTGTGGCTGCTGTTGCCACCGCTGATTCTGCTGCTGATGGCCGGCGTGCTGCTCGATTACCGCATGGGTGCGGTGCCCGTGCGCGAGGCCTACGATCAGGCACTGGCCGACGCCGCGCTGGCGGTAAGTTCTTACGTGCGCATCGAACCCGGCAGCGGTGCGATTCATGCCGAGCTGCCGGACGAAGCCATGAAGGTGCTGCGAAATGGCCGCCACGATGACATGTTTTATGCCGTATTCGGCACCGATGGCAGTTATGTCAGCGGTGATCGCGACCTGCCGGCGGCGACGGCGGCCGGCACACGCAATCCCGATTTCATGGATGCGACTTTCCATACGCGTGAGGTGCGTTTGGCAACCTATCGCAGCAGCACCGCAGCGGGAGTTGTCACGGTGGTTGTGGCCGAAACCAAACTCAAACGTGACCACGCCACCACGCGCCTGCTCACCGGCGTGGTACTCACCGATCTGCTGCAACTTGGCGCGATCATGCTGCTGGTGTTCATCGGCGTTGCCGCGGGATTGCGTCCGCTGCTGCGCTTGCGCGACGAGATCGAAACGCGATCGCCACGCGAGTTGCGCGCGCTCGACGAAACCGCGGTGCCCGGCGAAGTTCGTCCGCTGGTGCGCGCATTGAATCAGCTGTTCGCCACGGTGCGCGAAGCAGCGCTGGCACAACAACAATTTCTCGCCAACGCAGCGCATCAATTACGCACACCGCTGGCCGGTCTGCAAGCACAACTCGATCTGCTCGCACGCGAAGCGCCCTCGCCGGCCGACAAGGAAAAACTGCTGCGTCTGCTGGATAGTTGCCGTCGTCTCGCGCATACCGCCAATCAATTGCTGGCACTCGCGCGCGCCGATCCGGCGGCGAATCTGCCCGAGCAATTCCAGCGCATCGATTTGCGGCGATTGATCGAAACCTGTGTCACCGATCAGCTGGATCGCGCGCTCGCGAAAAATATCGATCTCGGTGTCGAAACCGTGCCGACCACGATCATGGGCAGCGCATGGCTGCTGCGCGAACTGCTGACCAATCTCACCGACAACGCACTCAAATACACGCCTGCGGATGGGCGCATCACCTTGCGTTGCGACAATGATGCGCAGCGCCGTGCATTCCTCGAAATCGAGGACGACGGCCCGGGTATTCCGGAATCGGAACGTACGAATGTGCTGCAGCGCTTTTATCGCATGCGGGCGAGCAGTGGCGACGGCTGCGGACTGGGCTTGGCGATCGTCGATGAAATCGCGCGCCTGCATCAAGCCGAGCTGATCCTGTCCAGCGGCGAAAACGGCATCGGCACACGCATCCGGGTAGTTTTTGTCATGTCGGCAAGCTCCTGATACGGCCGAATCTGGATGAATCGAATCATCTTCACACCGGCTTGCCGCAACGACTCTGCAGACTGCGTACGGATATGAAGCCATCACGCCAACCGCCACTATCCGCGACAGATACGATTGCCCGCATCAGGGTGCTGCTCGGTCAGCTGGAAAAAGACGACGTACTGCGGGCAGCGATCGAATTTGCTCTCGGCGAAGCAAACCTCGATCCGCCGAGCAGCGACGGCAATCTGCTGAGTGCCTTGCACCTGGCGCTGGATGCGTTGCGCGAGAGCAATCGGCGTTTCAGCGACATGCTCGACAATGTCGAAATGATTTCGCTGATGCTCAGTCCCACTGGCACGATTACTTTCTGCAACGATTATCTGCTGCAACTCACCGGCTGGACGCGCGATGACGTGCTCGGCAAAAACTGGTTCGAGATGTTTATTCCGCCCGAACTCAGTCTGGCCAAAGCTCATTCAACGCTGTTGGCAGGCGCAACGGAATCGCGCCACCATACCAACGAGATTCTGACGCGAACGGGTGAACGTCGCACCATCCAGTGGAACAATTCGTTATTGCGATCGGCCGCCGGCGAAGTGATCGGCACGGCCAGCATCGGCGCAGATGTGACCGAGCGTGTGCAGCGCGAGCTGGATCTGCAGCGCTTTCGCCTGGTGATGGATGCCACTGCCGATGCGATT
>JANXUW010000712.1 GCA_025351985.1 Pseudolysobacter sp. | reverse complement strand
CCTCCCGGCTGCAGATCGGACACTGCCCGTCGAAAAACACCGTGATTGCCGATTCGCCGTGCATCGTTCCGCTCCCGTATGGATGAAGTGGAATATGTCGATCTGCGCGGTCGTATTCTTCCTGATTGATAGAAACGGAACAGGAAAATAAGCAGTAAATCCGAGGCCATTGTGAAACAGCCACTTGCGGATTTCCCGAATGATAATTCCGCAGCGGAAGTTCAGTCCGGTTCGGGCGCGACCTGCTTCTTGCGAAATTGTCCGGGCACCTCGCCACTGATTTCGCGGAAGGCCGCATAGAAATTGGATTGCGAAGTGAAGCCCACCGACAGCCCCACCGACAACACCGATGCATCGGGTTCGGCAATCAACATATGCTTGGCCGCCGCCACGCGGCGCTCACGCACATCCCGCGAAAAACCCACACCAAACCGGGTATTGATCAATTCCGACAGCTGGTGCGAACTGAGTTCCAGTCGCTGCGCCAGTCGACTCAGGCTGAGATTTTCGTCGGTATAAACCTTGTCGTTTTCCATCAGGCCATCGAGCCGGGCGACGGCGTCGGCACAGTCGATATTCTTGAGCGTGCTCGCGGCGTACGTCGTGCGCACCACATCCGAAGCCAAGGAGGCCAGATCGGGAAAACGCAGCAGCGCATAAATGCTCAACCAGAATGCGATGCCGATCAGCGTCGCGTAACTCAGCACGAACGCTCGCACACCGACGAGCGGTGCAGCCAAGCCGAGCACGAGAATAGACAACGCCACGCACCCGAACGCGGCAAACGCAAACAGTTCGAGCTGGAAACGTTTGCGCTGCGCCCTGAGCCGATACACCAGCAACAGCAACCGCACGGAATAGGTTGTGCCGAGCAGGAACGCGAGCGGAATCGCCAACGCATTCGGTGTCACTGCGATGATCAGTATCGACGAAAAATACAGCAGTTGCGCAGGCCGCGCCGCGTCCGGTGGCTGCAACGCGCCGCGAAAAAAAAGATAGAACGCGGGCGCCACGAGAAGCAACAGCGCCGCGTAGATTTTCGAATCGAACAACTCGCCGCCGTGCCAGAGATAGTCGGCGTGCAGCAGTTGCAATGATACGAGTCCGACCAACAGGACAATACCACCCAGCCGCGACACAACGTTCTGCTCGACCGCGCGATACACCGTGAACAATGCAAGCAGCAACAACACCGAGGCGCCGAGCGAAAACCCGATCAACAATATCGCTGCAAACTCGACCGTGTTCATGGCCGGCGCCGCGGCGCATTCTTCACGCGCGCCGCCGCGCTGGCAGCGCCGGAAACCGTAGCAGGCGCGATGATTTTGATTGCCTTGTGTTCAGCGCGTGGATCGCGATCGGTGCTCATTCAGCATGCCCGCAGCCAGAGGTTCGCAGAGTTTTGCGTGCGCCGATTATGGCGCGGAATCCGGCTCCCATGCAGATATGTTGGCAACATCGGCGGGAACAGCGTGGCGCTCGCGGATTTCCTGCGCGATTTTCCGAAACTCCGGTTGCGCGGATGCGGCGAGTGTTTCGGCGAGTTTCGTGGCGAACGACGGTATGGCCGTATGGATGGCCAAACGCAACCAGTGTGCTGAGTCATCGATCAGGCCTCGTTCGGCAAGCATCGAGGCATGACTGCATTGACCGCGGAAGTCGCCGCCATCCGCGGATTTTCGATACCAGTCGAACGCCGCATCTGCATCGGCCGGCACTTCCCAACCTTGCTCGTGATACCGCCCGACAATGCCCATCGACTTCGCATGGCCCAGATCGGCGGCGCGGTGATACAGCGCATAGGCACGGGCCTGATCCTTGCTCACACCGCTGCCGCTCGCATGCAGGTGCGCGGGGTTGTACATGCCCCAGTCCAGCCCGTGATCTGCCGCGCGCCGATACCAGACCGCGGCAAGTTCGACATCGATCGTCCGGCCCCAACCGAATTCGCAGCAACGGCCCAGCATGTTCATTGCCATGACATGCCCCGCGTGCGCCGCGAGTTGAAACCAGTGCTGGGCGGCCTCACGATCGCGGCCAACACCCTTGCCATCGAGCAATAATTGCGCATACAGCGCCTGCGCCATCGCATCTCCGGCCTGCGCCGCGTGCTGCAAAAATTCGGCAGCTGCGGCGGGATTTCCCTGCATCAGCGTCGCGAGTTTTTCCGTGTTCGCAGCCGCTTGAGCGGAATCCGCGACAACGGAATCCTGATCAGACATCGGCCCAGCGTCGCAACAGATTGTGATAGACCCCGGTCAAGCGCAACAGCGCCGCATTCTGTCCGGATGCGAGTGTTTCGGCGCCGCTGCCGCCTGCGCTGAGACTCTGGATCGCGACATCGAGATCGAACAACAGACGCCGCTCGCCGTCGTCGCGCACCATGCTCTGGATCCAGAAGAAAGATGCGAATCGCGCCCCGCGTGTGACCGGCATCACGCGATGCACACTGCTGGCTGGATACAGCAGCAGATCGCCCGCGGGCAGCTTTACATCATGCGTGCCGAAACTGTCTTCGATCACGAGTTCGCCGCCGTCGTATTCGTCGGGCGCGGATAAAAACAGGGTTGCCGAAAGATCGGTACGCAGCGGTTCGGGTGTGGCGCCGCTGCGGTCGTAACGCACGGCATTGTCGACGTGATACCCGAACGACTGGCCGCCACGATAGCAGTTGAACAACGGCGGAAATATCCGTCGCGGCAACGCGCCGGCGAAGAACGTGGTGTTGCGATTCAGCCCGTCGAGCACCAATGCACCAAGCTCCTGCGCGAGCGGATCGGTCTCGGCCAGTTGCAGATTGTGTTTCGCCAGCGCCGATTGATGACCGGCGGTGATGCGCCCGTCCGCCCAAGCGGCAGACTTCAATTTCCGCCGACAGAAATCGACTTGCGCGGCACTGAGGATTTCGGGCACATGCAGCAACATTTGACACTCTCTCGATAGAAACCCCCGCGCAGTTTTTTGCTGCGCGGGGCCGGACGAAAAACCGCGATCAGAATTTCAAGTTGGCATTCAACTGCACCGTGCGCCCGGTACCCGGATTCGCCCAGCCGCTGGTCGTGCTGACCGAACGCAACTGGGTGAAATATTCCTTGTTGAAAATGTTGTTGATGTTGAGCAGCAGGTCGAGATGATCGTTGACCTTGTACGCCACCATCGCGTTATGCACGACGAAACCTGGGATTTTGGCGCGCACGTAAATCGTGATCGGCGTGTAGCTGTTGGCGGTCGCGAACACCGACGAGGTGTAGTTCGCGCCGTAACCCACGGTCACGTTGTTCGGCAGCGCGTACGTCGTCCACAGATTGGCGGAATTATCCGGCGTATTGGCGAGCGGATTGCCGGCCTGCGCATCGATACCGGTCGTCGCCAGCACCTTCGCCGAAACGCTCTGCAGCACCTTGCTCTGCAGATGATCGACGTTTGCGAACACCGACCAGTTCTCGCTGATCTTGCCGGTGATGCCCAGCTCGATGCCCTGCACGCGGCTCGAACCGTCCAGCGTCTGGTAGGGGATTGCCGGATCGCCCGAAGCCACCTTGTAATTGGTGCGATCGGTGCGGAAGATGGCTGCCGTCAGCGACAAGCGATCCTTCAGGAAATCCCATTTCGTGCCGAGCTCGTAGCTTTTGGCAGACTCCGGATCGACGTTGCAACTCGCGGCGCAACTGCCGTCCACGGTGGCGGTGGATGGCGTTTTCGAATTGCCGTACGCCAGATAGATGCTGCCGTTTTCCTGCGGCTTGTAGACCACGCCCGCGCGCCACGAAAGCAGGTCGTCGCTATTCTTCAGCGGGTTGGTCGCAACCGGCAACAACGGCCCCGGCACCTGCGTCGGCGAGGCGATCGGCGTTGCCGTGTAACTGCTGTAACTCGCTTCATTGTGTTCGTAACGCAGCCCACCGGCGAGCTGCCACTGATCGTTCAACTTCAGCGTATCGAACGCGTACACCGCGCGATTGTCCACGGTCGAATCTGCACGCGTGGAATAGAACGTGTTCAGCGGCAAGGTGTAGATATGCGTCGGATCGAACAGGCTGATCGGCAGTTGCGCGTAGGTCGTGCCATCGACATTTCGGTACACGCTGCCGGAGCCGAGCGTGAAGGTTTCGTGCGACAACGAGATGCCCGTGACCAGCGTGTGTTCGAGTCCGGCGGTGTTGAATTTCGAGGTCAGGTCGGTCTGGTTGACGAGAATCGTATTGCGCGTATCGCGCAGATTGCCGATCGGGCCGCCCGGCGTGTAGGTCGCGCCGCCCACGCCTTCACCGAGGCTGGCCGGACCGTTCGCACCGCAACGCACGGCGGTGCCGGGCAGTTGCAGATTGGTGCCGAGCGGATAATCGCCAGGCTTCAAACAGATGCGTCCTTCCGGCGCATCGGTGACGCTGTAGCGATCGACCTGCGCCCAGCGCGTGAGATTGCGCAACGTGACTTTTTCGTTGAAGGCGTGATCGATGATCGCGGTGAACGAATCGTTGTCGATTTTTTCCTGATCGACATTGGTGTAACCGAAATAGGTGTTGCGATCGATGCCCGGCACCGGCGCGTAATTGCGCAGAGGGATGCCGTACTCGGGCCGGTTCTTGTCGTGCTCGTGCACATAACTCAACGTGAGCTGGGTCGGCGTGCCGAGGCCAAAGATAAACGACGGCGCAATGCCCCAGCGCTTGTAGCCGGTGACGTCGCGCTCGGCGACGTCGTTTTCGTGCGCCATCACATTCAGCCGGAACGCCATGCCCGAATTCGGGCCGCCCACCTGCTGGTTGATGTCGGCCGTCACGCGGCGGTAATCCGCGTTGCCGACGCCAAGCGAGATGTTGGTGAAGTCGGTCGCCTGCGGAATCTTGCTGACCAGGTTGATCGTGCCGCCGACCGTGCCCGCGCCGGAATACACCGAGCTGGGCCCCTTCACCACTTCGATCTGGTCGATATCGAACGGATCGCTGTGCGTGGTGTTGGCGCTGTCGCGGATGCCGTCGATCGAAATATCGTTGGTCGCGCTGAAGCCGCGAATATTGATGCTGTCGCCATAACTGCCGCCCTCGCCCGCGCCGAACGTGATGCCGGCAACGTTCTGCCGCAGGATGTCGCGCAGCAGGAAAATACCCTGATCCTGGATCAGGTCTTTCGGAATCACGTTGATCGTCTGCGGCACATCACGCAGCACTTCGGTGTATTTCGGCGACGCCGGCTTTTGCGAATAGACGCCATCCACATTGATGGTATCGAGATGCTCGACCGCAGCCATCGCCGGATCGGCATCGGGGCTGGCCGGTATGTCGTTGTCCGCAGCCAGCACGGAAGATGCCGACGAAACAAACGCTACGCCGAGAGCAGTGGCTAGCAGACGTTTCGGTCGCGCATGGCTGGAGGTGATGAACGGACTGGATGACATGGATGACTCCTGATGGTGTGACAAACAAAATCGTGGCGCCCCGACCCGGCGCGTTGCCCCTTGCGTTGGCGATATGTGTCGTTCGCATCGAGCGGGATTCGCAAGCGCGCAACGGCCAGCGCATTTCATGCAGTGCAACAAGTGCAGCGCGCAAAGGCGATCAACAATCAGTGAATATTACTTTTAATGAGAATGATTCGCAACATTGTTTGCTGTAAGATTGCGATCTAACACAAGCGCACTGCATCGACCGTCTGCGTTTCCGACGCCACAAAACGCCTTGCGTCATCCTAAAAATATTCCACGCCCGACTTGATATGCGGGCCTGCAGAGAAACTTATGCCCTACCTGCTCAAACGTTTTCTGTTTCGTCTGCACTGGATTCTCGGCCTCATCGCTGGCCTGGTATTGAGCATGATCGGCGTCAGCGGCGCGCTGCTAGGATTCGACGAAGAAATTCTCGCGCTGCTCAATCCGCAACATCACTTCAGCGCGCCGACCACGCCGCCGCAAAGCATGGATGCGCTGATCGCGATCGCGCGCAAAAATCATCCCGACATGAACGCGAACAGCCTCGCGTGGAACGGCGACGACGCACCGGTTGAGGTGCGCATGAGCAAAGGCCAGGATCGACGCGGCACGCCGGTTGCGATCAATCAATACGATGGCACGGTGCTCGGGCCGCAGACCGGCAGCGGATTTTTCCAGACCGTCGAACAACTGCATCGCAATCTCACTGTCGGCCCGGTCGGCAAGCAGATCGTCGGCGCGAGCACAGCGATCCTGTTGCTCATGCTGATCAGCGGAATCATCCTGCGCTGGCCGAAATATTCACGCTCGATTTCGGCGTGGTTCAAGCTCGATTTCAAACTCGGCGGGCGCAGTTTCCTGTGGCATCTGCATGCGATCGTTGGCACCTGGGTGCTGCTGTTTTATCTCGTCGCCACGCTCACGGGCCTGTGGTGGTCGTACGATTTTTATCGCAACTTCGTCAATGGTCTCGCTGGCGTCATCACGCCTGCGCGCGGTCCGGGCGCGGGGCCGAACAGCGGCAATGAGGCACGCGCCGAAACTGCCGCGCCTGCGATTTCGATTGATCACGCGTGGGAGACGTTCCGTACGACCGTGCCGAATGCAAAGCGCGCCACACTCACTTTGCCACGCAAGTTCGATGCGCCACTGGAATGGCGTTATCTCGCCGCCGATGCGCCGCATACGCGCGGTTTCAGCACCCTCAAGCTGGATGCCGGCGGCAACGTATTATCGAACGAACGTTATGCCGATCAGCCACGCGGAAGACGCTTCATCAGCGCGCTGTTCCCGCTGCACTCCGGCGACTTTTTCGGCACGCCCGGACGCGCGCTGATGGCGCTTGCATCACTGCTGATGCCGCTGTTTTTCATCACCGGCGTGTGGCTGTGGCTGCAGCGTCGCAGTCAGGCAAAACAGACGCGCCGCGCGCAAAACGCGTCGTCGCCGACCAGTGCCGACGCGAGCGTCGGCGATACCGTTCTGGTAGTGCACGCGAGCCAGGGCGGCACCGCCGAACGCCTCGCATGGCGGACCGCGGACTGGCTGCGGCGCATCGACCTCGCGCCGCACGTGCGATCGATCGGCATTATCACTGCAGCCGAACTTGCCGATGCCAGACACGCGCTGTTCGTGGTCAGCACGTACGGCGATGGTGGTCCGCCCGATGCCGCGCTGACGTTTGTACGACGCGCGATGTGTGGCGACAACACCACCAATCTGTCGCATCTCGAGTGCGCCTTGCTGGCACTCGGCAACCGGCGCTACGCCGAGTTCTGCGGCTTCGGCCATCGCCTGCAGGCATGGCTCGGTGCACGCGGTGCGCGTCTGTTATTTGCGGCAGTGGAAATGCATGAGGCCGATGCGGAAGCATTGCAGCGATGGCGCGCCGAACTCGCGCGACGCTGGCCCGCGCTCGCCGACAGCGACGTCGCACCGCCGGTGGCGATCGATGCCGATTCGGCATCGACATGGGGCCTGCAACAGCGCATACGGCTCAATCCCGGCGAAAACGAAGCGCCGCTGTATTTTATCGATTTTGTCGAGGCGAATTCCGATCAAACCTCGGGCGCCCGCGCCGCGACCTGGACACCGGGCGACTTGCTCGATGTGCTGGTGCCGCCGACGCGCGCGCATGTCCGGCAATGGCTCGATCTGTGGCGATTGCGCGACGACGAACGCGTGCATATGGACGGCCAAACGCTGTCGCTGCAAACCGCGCTGGCGTATTGCGAACCGCCATCCCAGCCGGAAACGTTGTGCGGTCTGGATGCGCAAACCGTGATCGCGCGTCTGCCACGGCTCAGCGCACGCAGTTATTCGATCGCATCATTGCCCGAACACGGCCACGTGCGGCTCATGGTGCGGCTGTATCGCGATGCGCAAGGCAATCATGGCCTGGCCTCGATGTGGTTATGCGAGCACGCGGCAATCGGCAGCACGCTTTCGGCGCGCGTGCGCAGCAGCCATTCGTTCCATGCGCCGGGTGCGGATGTGCCGTTGATCCTGATAGCCAATGGCGTCGGCATTGCACCGTTTCTCGGCATGCTCGCGGCGCGCGCCGATCAGCGCGGCGCGGCGGCATGGCTGATCTACGGCGAGCGCGATCCGACACACGACAGCCATGCGCTGCCGCAACTTCGGGCATGGCACGACAGTGGAATCATCGAACTTCTCGATGTGTGTTTTTCGCGCGTTGCGCCACGCCAATACGTCCAGGACAAGCTCGGTGCGCAGGCGCTGCTCCTGCAGCAATGGCTCGCGCGCGGTGCGGCAATTTATGTGTGCGGAAGTCCGCTGATGGGACTCGGCATGAACGAGGTATTGACGACGATCCTCGGCGAAGATGACGTGGAAAGTCTGCGCGATAGTGGCCGTTATCGACGCGAATTGTTTTGATGCGACACACGCTGCAAACACGCTCGATATTGCGTCGAGCGTCGCCTGATCGCGACGGGCTTAACGTGCGCCGCCGATCCAGGTTTCGTGCACGCTCAGATCGTCGTTGAGCACGACCAGATCGGCGCGATAACCCGCGGCGATGCGTCCGTGCGATTGCTGCAATCCGAGAAATTCGGCCGGGTAGGTTGAGGCCATGCGTGCAGCTTCGGCAAGCGGAATGCCGAGCATCTCGATCGTGTTGCGCACCGCAGTCGCCATGTCCAGGGCAGAACCCGCGAGCGTGCCTTGCGCGGTTGCGCAGAGGCCGTCGCGACAAGTGATCGCTTCGCCGTCGAGATAAAATACCGCATCGTCCGCGCCGACCGGCGGCATCGCGTCGGTGACGAGAAACATCTTGCCTTTGCTCTTCGCCGCGATCGCGATGCGCAACGTCGTCGGGTGCACGTGATGACCATCGACGATCAATCCGCACCAGCTGTTTTTGTCTTCGAGCGCGGCGCCAACCACGCCGGGTTCGCGACTGCCGAGCGGCGTCATCGCGTTGAACAGATGGGTGAAACCACGCAAACCGGCATCGAGTGCCGCTCGCGTTTGTGTGTAGTCGGCGGCGGTGTGTCCGGCGGCGACGATCACACCACGCGCCACCAACTCGCGCAGCACTTCCGGCGTTATACGTTCGGGCGCCAGAGTGAGCAAGGTGAGGCCGTTTTGCAACGAGCACACGAGATCGATATCGGACGAATCCGGCACATGAAATTTCGCCGGGTTATGCACGCCCTTGCGATCCGGTGAAAGATACGGGCCTTCGAGATGAATGCCGAGAATGCCCGGCACGCCTTGCGTAATGGCCGCATCGGTGGCGTCGATCGCTGCGCGCATCACAGCCGTGTCGTCGCTGATGAGCGTTGGCAGCAAACCGGTCGTGCCGAAGCGCCGGTGTGCGCTCGCGATGCGGCGCAGGGTTTCGACACTCGGCGAGTCGTTGAACAATACGCCGCCACCGCCGTTCACCTGGCAATCGATGAATCCCGGCAGCAGATAACGCCCGCCGAGATCATGTTGCTGCGCATTTTGTATCCGTTTGTCGTCGGCATCGGTAATGGCGATGATCGTGTCGTTTTCGATCAACACGACGAGGTCGGATTCGATCTCGCGATCGAACAGCACCTGGGCATTCAGCAACGCCGTAATCATCACACCGTCTCCGTCACCTTGCGCAGATGTGGCGGTACATCGGGGTTGCGGCCGCGGCGCAAGGCGATCGCATTCGCGGCGCGGTAGAAGCGACTGATCGTGACGAGCGGCGTGCAGGCGGGATGCAGTGTTTCGGCCGCCGGCAAGATATTCGGCAACGACGTTTCACCCGGTGCGGCAATCCACACGTTCGCACCGCGTTCGCGAAACTCGCGCGCGAGTTCCAGCGTGCCTTCCAAGGTGTCGTCGGGCTGCACAAAAAACAACACAGGAAACCCCGGCCCTACGATCGCCATCGGTCCGTGCTTCACTTCGGCAGCGCTGAAGGCTTCGGCGTGCAGCCCGGAAGTCTCCTTGAACTTGAGCGCGGCTTCCTGTGCGGCAGCGAGCCCCAGACCACGACCCACGACAAACAAATTGCGCGCGTCGACCAATCCGTCTTCGAGCGCCGACCAGTCGGCCGACCACGTCGCGCGCATCGCGGCGGGCACCGCGCGCAGCGCATCGAGCAACGCGCTATCGTTATTCCAGCGCGCCGCGATATGCAAGATCGCCGACAACGAACAGATATAACTCTTGGTCGCGGCCACGCTTTTTTCGGGGCCGGCGTGCAGCGGAATCACCGTGTCGGCGGCAAGTGCGAGCGGCGAATCCTCCACGTTCACGAGTGCCACGACATGCGCACCCGCCAGTCTTGCCGCCTGCGCGTTGCGCACGAGATCGGGGCTTTTGCCGGACTGCGAAATCGTGATGTACAGCGCGCCATCGAGCTTCTGTTCGGCCGCATACACCGAGTTGATCGACGGCGACAGCGACGCCGTGACCAGGCCGAGTTGCGTCTCGAACACGTATTTCGCAAACGTCGCGGCGTGATCGGAACTGCCGCGCGCGCAAGTCACGATAAAGCGTGGCGGCTTGCGCTGCAGCGTATCGACCAGCGCGCGGATCGCCGCATCGTTGCGCTCGAATTGCAACGCGACGACATCGGCCGCCTCGTGGGCTTCCTGATACATCAAGGTGGCGGATGGCGCGGTTGGCGAGTTCGACATGGGATGGGTTGGCTCCGTAATTTTCAATCGGTATCGCTCTGCAATTCGGCGACAAAATCGTAGGCGTCGCCGCGATAAAACGAGCGCGTGAATTCGACCACACGACCGTTCGCGAGAAACGCGCGGCGCTCGATGAACAAGCCCGGGCTGCCGAGCGGCAAGCCGAGCAATTTCGCCTGATCGGCATCAAACGCGACTGCGCGCAAACGCTGCAATGCGCGCTTCGGGCGACCGTGAGTTTTGTCCAGCGCCTCGTACAACGAATCCTCGACCATGTCGGGATCGGCGACCAGATCCTGCGGAATCGTGGTGCGCTCGATCGCGAGCGGCTCGTCGCCGGCATAACGCAAGCGATGCAGGCGTATCACTTTTGCGCCGGGAGAAAGATTCAGCGCCATCGCCTCGTCGGGTGTGACTTCGCCGATACTTTTCTCGAAGAATACCGAACGCGGTTTCAGGCCGCGCGCGCGCAGGTCGTCGGTAAAACTCGTGAGCTTGGAAAACGATTTCACGATACGCGCGGCGACAAACGTGCCGGCGCCATGGCGTTGCGTCAGCACGCCTTCATCGACGAGACCGGCGATCGCCTTGCGCACGGTCACGCGCGAAAGCGACAGGAGTTTGGCGAGATCGCGTTCGCTCGGCAGCGAGTGGCCGGGTTCGAGCGCGCCGGCCTCGATCGATTTCTGGATCGCACGGCGCAAACGTTCGTACGCCAGCGAGCGAGTGCTGCTGCTGGCGCGACCTTGCTGGCGATATTCCTTGAGCAGCGTGCTTTGCATTCCATAACGATACCAATTTAAGTACCACTTTGGCAATTGCTGGATTTTCATGCGTCAAAGAAAAAGTAAGAGACGCTTCACAGCTCGTCATTCCCGCGCAGGCGGGAATCCAGTTTTTCCTATAATCGACGCTGAGAACTGGATCCCAGCCTGCGCTGGGATGACGGCTCCTTATAAGCTTTTGTCTATCCGAGATCTTGTCGGTATTTCGGTCATTTCCAAATGTGGTATCTTAGTGGTATGCTTTTCGCCATCAACCACTTCTACCCGCTTCAGTCCCCACCGAGGTAATCCAGTGACTGCTCAACTCGTACCGGTCGATGCATTCGACCTCGTGATTTTTGGTGGCACCGGCGATCTCGCGCTTCGTAAACTTCTGCCGGCTTTGTTTCATCGATTTGTCGACGGCCAGATCGTGCCGGACAGTCGCGTGATCGGTATCGCCCGCGAAGGCCTGGCCGAAAACGACTACCGCACCCAGGTGCGCGCGGCAATCCAGCGCGCGGTGCCGAGCAGCGAATATGCCGCCGCCGATCTCGACACGTTCATGCAACAAGTCAGCTATCGCTCGCTGGATGCGACGCGCGAAACCGGCTGGCAGGAATTCGCTGCTAGCCTCACCGCCAATTCCGAAAAAGTGCGTGTGTTTTATCTCGCCACCAGCCCGGACATTTTCGCCAGCGTCTGTGGCCGGCTGCGCGAACACGGCCTGACCACCGGCAACGTGCGCGTGGTGATCGAAAAACCGATCGGTCGCGACCTGAAAAGTGCGGCCGCGATCAACGACGCGGTCGGGCGCGCGTTCGAGGAACGCCAGACGTATCGCATCGATCATTATCTCGGCAAGGAAACCGTGCAGAACCTCACCGCACTGCGTTTTGGCAACGTGTTGTTCGAGCCGCTGTGGCGTGCCGAACATATCGATCATGTGCAGATCACGGTCGCCGAAACCATCGGCGTGGAATCGCGCGGCGCGTATTACGACACCGCCGGCGCACTGCGCGACATGGTGCAGAATCACTTGCTGCAACTACTGTGCATGGTCGCGATGGAACCGCCCGCATCGCTCGACGCCGACTCGATCCGCGACGAGAAACTGAAAGTTCTGCACTCGCTGCATCCGATCGACGAAAGCAACGCGGCGCAACTTACCGTGCGCGGCCAATATCGCGCCGGTGCATCCGATCACGGGGCCGTGCCGGGTTATCTCGAGGAAATCGGCAAGCCGAATTCGCGCAACGATACCTTCGTCGCGATCAAGGCCGAAGTGCGCAACTGGCGCTGGGCAGGCGTGCCGTTTTACCTGCGCACGGGCAAGCGTTTGCCGAATCGCGTGTCGGAAATCGTGATCACGTTCAAGGCGATTCCGCATTCGATTTTCGGTAGCAGCGCCGGCCCGATTGCGCCGAACAAACTCGTGCTGCGACTGCAGCCGGACGAAGGAGTGAAGCTCTGGCTCATGATCAAGTATCCCGGACCCGGCGGTTTGCGCCTGCGCCATGTGCCGCTCGACATGAGCTTCGCCGAAACGTTTGGCGTGCGCAATCCGGATGCCTACGAACGCCTGCTGATGGACGTGGTGCGCGGCAATCCGATGCTGTTCATGCGCCGCGACGAAGTCGAAGCCGCATGGAAGTGGATCGACCCGATTCTCGCCGCGTGGGAAGCCAGCGCCGAAGCGCCGAAACCGTA